>JAHBWE010000029.1 GCA_019637155.1 Labilithrix sp.
CGCGCATCTGCGACGACGGCGGACCCACGCGCGCGGCGGGCTTCGCGTTCGGCGGCGACGCGGCGGGAGACTCCGCCGGGACCGGCACCGTGCCGCCCGCGGCGGCGGCCGCGACCTGCTTCGGCGCGCTCATCGCAGGACGCGAGCCGGACGCGAGCGACGCCGACGGACCGGACGAGGACGCCGCCGGCGCCGAGAGCATCGACGAGGAGGCCTTCTGCCAGGCCCCGCCCTTCGCCGCCATCGGGCTCTTCTTCTGCCCCTTGAACGAGAACTGTCGCGTCACCGCGAGGGTGTAGACGAGCGAGGAGACCGTCTCGTCGTCCGCGATGCGGCGCTTGAAGAGCTCGTGGAGCGGCATGCTCTCGGCCCGGATCGCGTCGAGCACCTTCTGCTCGTCGGGCACCGCGGCGAGGTTGCCGAGGTCCGACTCCGCGTGGACCGCGAGCGGGTGTTTGCCGATGCGATTGAGCGTCGCGCGGACGCGGCTGCGATCGGTCCAGTGGCGCACGCTCGCGAGGATCGGATTGAGCGGATGCGTGACCGCGATCTCTCCGCCCCACTCCGAGAGCAGGTCGACGTCGCGGTAGAACGAGTACTCGATCTCCGGCGCGAGGTTCGCGACGTGCGCGATCTTGCGGAGGAGCTGGCCCTCGAGCGCCCACGCGAGCGCGTCGCGCGAGACGAGGTCGTGCCCGACGAGGTACTCGCCGAAGAGGAGCTGCATCCGCTTCGCCCCGGCGACCGCCTGCTCGACCGCGTTCTCGTCGAGCGAGCCGTCGGCGACGAGCACCTCGCCGAGCAGCGCGACGCTGTCGCCGAGGCGGACCTTCGACGGCACGCCGTTCACGAAGTAGATCGTGTCGTCGATCGTCTGGCCGCCGCCGGTCCCCTCGAAGACGACGCTGCCGGTGAGGCCGTGGTCGAGCATGTAGACGAGGACGTGCGGGATCGGCGTCGCGGCGAGGTTGCCGCGCGCGGTCGGCTCGCGCGGCGTCGTCGAGATGCGCGCGGGCGGGGCGCTCTCCGGCGCGCCGGCCGCGCCTTGCGGCTGGAACACGGTGCGATCCGGGCGATCGGCCTCGCGCGGCGGCATCGACGGCGGCGCGAGCGGCTCGTTGATCATCCGCCCCATCGCCTCCGCGACGGCCGAAGGCGTGGACCCGATCGACGGGACGGACTGGTAACCAGGTTGCTCCGCCTCGCCCTCGCTCTCCGCCGCGGCCGGCCCCGACCACGACGCGAACTGATCCGCGTACTGCTCCGCGACGCTCTTCGAAGGGTCGTTCTTCGGCGGGTCGTTCTTCGGAGGCACCGCGGTCGCGGTCTGCACCGGCTCCGCGCCGCCGTCGTCGTGGCTGACGTCGCCGTCCGAGTCGGGGCCCGCGCCGTGCCCGTCGTCGGCGGTCGGCATGCCGGCGAGGCCCTTGTTCCAGCCGTCGATCGCGAGCACGCGGAGGACGTTGCGGCGCGGGTCCTGCGCGACCTCGAGCTCCATCGGCTGCGCGTACTGGACGTTGTTCGCGTCGGCGAGGAGCATGACGCGCGGCTTGTCGCCGAGCCCCCTCGCCCCGCGCGTGACCTCGGCGATCTCGCCGGTCTGGAGCTGCACGATCGTCCCGATCGGCAAGAGCCCGAGCGCCGACACGAGCATGCGGAGCACGGTGCGGTCCTGCGCGTCGGTCAGCTCGTTCGCGAGCATCGCGACGGCGTAGTCGGTCGTCGGCGGCGGGAGACCAGGCTCCGGGGTGAGAAGATCGTTGTAGCGCCGCGCGACCGCGATGATCGTCGCGTGCAAGGTCGGCGCGCGCACGCCCCAGTACACCGGGCCGAGCCACGTGCGCCGGCGGAGCCAGAGCGACTCGAACGCCAGCACCGTGCGCGTGATCGACGGCTCGTTGACGCGACCGAGCGCGGTCAGGACCGCGGCCGCGCCGGCGGCGAGCCGGTCCTCCTGATCCTCCGAGAGCGTGGTCGGCCCCGCCATCCCGGGCATCGGTCCGCCCTGCGCCCCGGCGAGCGCGAGCGCGCGCGGCCGCGCGACGTCGTGCATCATCGCCGCCATCGCGATCTGGGAGAGCGCGATGCGGCTCGAGGTGGTCTCCTTCGCGATCGCGACCGCGAGAATCGCGGTATTCACGGCGCGCCCGGCTTCGTCGAAATTCGCGTTACGCACCTCGGTGACGCCGAGGTAGGAGGCCGCCTGCGCGTCGGAGAGGTCGACGAGGCTCTGCGCGATGCGCTTGATGCGGCGCGGGAGGACGTACTTGCTCGCGGAGAGGTCCTCGAAGAACCGCCGCATGATGACGACGGCGGACGCGTACGCGCGGACCATGCGCTGATCGGGCGACAGGTCCTCGAGCTCGATGCCGCGGAGGCGCGCGGTGTCCGCGACCTGGCGCAGCTGCATGCTCCGCGGGAGCCGCACCTGCGCGGCGTTCCCGGAGCGATGCATGATCGAGATCTGCTCCGCGAACTGGTGCAGCTCCTCGCGCGTGATGTCGCGCGCGATGTGGAGCTCCGAGCCGCCGAAGCGCTCGAGGATCGCGCCGAGGTCGGTCGCGGCTTCGTAGGCGCCGCGGTTGCCCTTGAGGAGCTGCCCCGCGACGAAGGTGGCCTTCTCCGCGAACAGCACGCTCACGTTGGAGCCCGATCGGAGGCCGTACTCCCCGATCATCTGGTGCGTCTGCTCGAGCTGCCGCACGAAGGCCTGGTTCCCCAGGTCGTGCATCTGCGCGAGCTTCACGAGCCGGTAGATCGCGACGACGACGCCGCTGCCGAGATCGCGCGCGTGCTCGCGCCGGACGTTCTCGCCCGCATCGTTCGTCACGATGTCGAGACGCATCGTCATGCGATCGCGGCCCCTTGCGGCTGCGCGAGGCGCTGCCCGATGCGCTTGGCCGCGTTGGCGGCGGCCATGCGGGTCTCCTCCGAGACGCCCCAGCGCGCGTTCGCGATCTCCTGGAGCGCCATCGCGGTCGGACGCGAGCGCGAGAGCTCGCCGAGGAGCTCGGCCGCCATCGCGCGCGTGGCCTCGCGCTCCTCGCTCGTGAGCACGCCGCCCTTCTTCGCGAGCTCGAGGAGCACCGGCTCGCCGCGCTCCGGCGAGAGCACGACGCAGGCGCGGAGCAGCTCGCGGCGCTCGTCGTTGCCGAGCTCGTTGAAGCCCTTGCCGTTGATCACGCGCGCGATCGACGGCCACGCGTTCCGCATGCCGTAGCGCACGCTCGTGCGGAGCGCCGCCATGCGGACGAGCGCGGAGCTGTTCTCGAGGAGGGCGGAGACCTCCTTCTGCGCCTGGTCCGGGTTCGCCGCGACGAGCACACGAGCTTCGACGCGGACCCCGACGTCCTCTGACTGCGCGAGCTGGCCGAGGACCTGCCGCGCGCCGGGGGACTGCATCCGCCCGAGGAGCTGCACGATGTACGCGCCGGTGTCGGGATCGGCCCCCGCCGCCGCCTGCCCGAGCTCGGCCTCGCGCCCGCCGGCGTGGCGTTCGATGTAACCTGCAAGCAACTGGCGGACCTGCGGGTGCCCCACTTGGCGGAAGGCCGCGAGGACGATCGCGAACTCGTTGCTGGAGAGGCCCGGGAGGACGTGGGCGAAGGCCTCCGCCCCCGAGGGGTCCTCCTTGAGCCGGGTGAGGAGGAGCTCGAGCGTCTCTCCGCCGAACATCGCGTTCGTGAGCGCGGCGGCGAGCTTGAGCTGGTTCTCCTGCCCTTGCACGCGCGCGCGCAGGCGCTCGATGACGGCGAGGTTGATCTGCACCGCGACGGTGAGGCGCCCCGCGACGATGAGGTCGGCGGCGGAGCGGCGGAGCGAGGCGAGGACGAGCGGCGCGTCGCGATGCGCGGCCGAGTCGAGGTATCCCTCGACGAGCGCGTCGACGAAACGCTCCGCCCACACGTCGTGCGTGAGCTCGAAGTGCGGCGCGAGGTGGGCCTTCGTCTGGTCGTCGAGCGCGAACGGCGAGCGCTCCTTCTGCTTGCCGAGCGCGGCGTCGTCGGTGTTGACGACCATCGCCTGCGCCTCGAGGCGGTCCATCTGGTTCTTCGCCGCGGCGTCGGCGAGGTGCTCGATCTGATCGGTCTCTCCGTAGAAGGCCTCGCGCTCGGCCGCGTCGCCCTCCGCGAACGCGTCGACGGTGTCCCACTTCACGTGCGTGAGCGACTTCTCCCAGAGCGCGGCGGCGAGGTCGTCCTCGGGCGGGAGGTCGCGCCCCGGATCGAGGAGGAGCAGCACGAAGAGCTCCCGCAGCTCCTCGAGCGTGATGCCGGCCTCGACGCGGAGGTTCCGGATCCCGCACGCGAACAGGTTGTACGGGATCGCGTCGTACGGCGCGGTGGGCTCCCAGACCGTGTGCCCGAACGCCATGAAGTTGTACGGACGCACCGTCCAGCTCACGAGGGTGGGCATCTTCGTGAGCGCCTCGGTGAAGCCGTCGAACGCGATCCGGAGCGCGCGGTCGGTCGCCGGGTGCGCCCAGCCGAGCTGGCGGACGCTCGGGAAGAGGCGATCGCAGTGCTTCATCAAGTCGCGCAGCGCCTGCACGCGCGGATCGGACTCGGGGACCTCGCCCGGGCCGAGCGCCGCGGGCACCGCCGGCGACTGCGACTGCATCGGCGAGAAGCCGCCGAGCATCGGATCGAACGCCGGCGCCTGCTTCGCCGCGACCGGAACGGGCGGGGGCGGCGCGGGCGCGACGGAGATGGCCGGCGCGGCCGCGGCCGCAGCCGCCATCGAGATCGACGGCGCCGGCTGCACGGGAGCCGCCGGCCCCGCCGGCGCGGCCGCCTTGAGCGAAGAGACGGACGCCTGGCCGACGGAGCTGCTGAACGCTTGCTGGAGCGAGGGCGGCAACTCCGGCGCGGGCGGCGCGACGACCTCCTGCGGTCGCGGCGGCGGACGCCCGAAGAGCGGAGCGACGCCCTGACCCGGCATCAGGTCGATGAGCGCCTTCTGCATCTCGCGCGCGTCCTGGTAACGGTTGCGGCGATCCCACGCGAGCGACTTGTCGATGACCTTGATCAGCTCGATCGGGAGATGGGGCGCGAGGCGGGCGACGGAGGGGACCGGCTTCGTCGCGGCCATGACGAGCGCCTCCTGCTCCGTGCGGCCGTTGTTGATGCGGTGGCCGGTGATGAGCGCGTGCATCATCGCGCCGACGGAGAAGAGATCGGCGCGTCCGTCGAGCTGATCGACGAGGCCCATCGCTTGCTCGGGCGACATGTACGCGGGCGTGCCGAGCGCGGTGCCGGTCGCGGTGCGCTCGCTCGTGGCGTCGCGCATCTGGGCGACGCCGAAGTCGAGCACGCGGATCTCGTCGTTCTCCTTGAGGATGAAGATGTTCGCGGGCTTCAGATCGCGGTGAATGACCTTGATCGCGTGGCACGACGCGAGGCAGTCGAGGACCTTCTCGCAGATCTGGAGGACGCGGCCCGCGTGCATCGTGCGGCCGCTCTTTTTCCAGGCGTCGCGCACGGTCTCGCCTTCGAGGAGCTCCATGATCAAGAACGGCTCGCCGCTCTCGGTCATGTCGTCGTCGAGGACCTGCACCGTCGCGCCGTGATTGACCTTGTTGGAGACGTAGGCCTCGCGGAGGAAGCGCTCGCAGATCGTCTTCTCGCGCGCGAAGTCGGTGTGGAGGATCTTCAGCGCGGCGCGCTGACCGTTGCGGTGCGAGGCCGCGTACACGGCGGCCATGCCGCCGACGCCCAAGAGGGAGTCGATGGTCCACTTGCCCTTGATGACATTGCCGACCCGCGCGTTGGGGCCGCCGTCATCACCACCTTTCGACTTGTTGGCCACCGCGAAATCACCCCACTAGGGCTCGTCACAGGATATCGAGATGGCCCGGCCGAGGACACTTTCATCTGCGCGTTTCCCCCGAGGTAGGCAGGTGTGGGGTCGAGTCAGGCCGGCGCAGCCCCGGATTCTCGGGAAATCGAGAGGATGAGCACGGCGGACATCACGCCGAGGACGGGGATCGCGACGGGAGGAGCGATCCCGAAGGCGAGCGCCAGGCTCGCCGCCGCGGAGGTCAGGCCACCGACCAGGACCGCCGTGCGCGCTCGATCGCGCGCCGCGCGCGGGACCGTCAGCGCGAGCGCCGCGTCGCGGACGTCGTCCGACGCGAGCGCGACCGCCCACTCGCCGGGAGCGGCCCCCGCCGCCTCCATCGCGATCGAGACGTCCGCCGCGCCGAGCGCGCCGTCGTCGGTCGACGCGTGACCGATCGCCGCGACGACGCGCCCGTCGTCCGCGAGCGCGCGCACCTCCGCGCCGCGCTCGGAGGGGAGGATCTCGGGGCGCACGTGCTCGATGTCGAGCGATCGCGCGATCGTCTCGCTCGTGTCGCGCGACTCGCCGCTGAGGAGCACCGGCTCGATACGTGCATCATGCAAGCGTTGAACGGCCGCCCGCGCGCCGGCGCGGAGCCCGTCTTGCAGCGCGAGGACGCCGACGAGGCGACCGCCGAGCGCGACGAGGAGGACGGAGCGACCTTCGGCCTCGAGCGCCGACGTGCGCGCGTCGGCGATCGCGACGCTGACCTTCTCCTGCAAGAGGAACGCGCGCGAGCCGACGATCACCTTGTCGCCGTTCGCCGCGAGCGCGGTGACGCCGAGGCCGGAGTGACCGAGCGCGCTCCGCACGTTCTCGGGGCGGACGCCGCGCGCGCGCGCCTCGCGCAAGACGGCGGAGGCGAACGGGTGGCTCGACGACATCTCCGCGCCGGCGGCGAGCGCGAGCACGCGCGCGATCTCGGGGCTCGGCGGCTGGGAGGAGCGGCCGATCCGCGGCTCGGAGCGCCACACCGCGTTCGTCGCGACGCCCTCCTTCGTGATCGGCTCGACGGCGACGATCTCCGGCTCGCCGAGGAGCACCGTCCCGCGCGAGCAGAGCACCGCGACGTCGGCGCGCGCGGCTGCGTCGAACGCCGCCGCGTCCTTGTAGACGATGCCGCGCCGCTGCGCGGAGGCGTGCCCGCGCGCGTGGGCGAGCCCCGCCGCCGCCGTCGCCGCGAACGCGCCGAGCGCGAGGCCGGACGCGGCGGCGGCGACGATCACGTCGAGCCACGAGCCGTTGTCGGCGTAGACCGCGGCCGCGACCACGAGCGCGGCGATCGGCGCGCCGCGCTCCACGACGCGCCGCGCGAGCACCACGAACGGCGACGCGACGTCGATGCGCGTCGCGGTCGCGCTCACGAGCCGGAGCCAGGCGCGCTCGGAGCCGGAGAACGTCGTGTTGATCCGGAGGCGGCCGCTCACGACGACGGCGCCCGCGACGACGGCGTCGCCCTCGCTCTTGCGCAGGAGGGCCGGCGACTCGAGCCACGGCGCGACGTCGGCGTCCCCCGCCGCGACGATGCCGTCGACCGGGATCGTCTCGCCTACTTCGACGACGACCTGCTCGCCCGGCTTGATGTGCGCCCCCCCTTCCTCGATCACGCCGTCGCCGCGCACGACGCGGGCCGACACCGCGAGCGCGGTCCGCACCCGCGCGCGGACGGCGAGCACGTCCTTCCGCGCGCGCGCGAGGAGCACGTCGACCGCGAGCGCGCCGGCCGCCGCGACGCCGACGAACGAAGCGTGCGCGATCGCGTGAGGATGACGGAGCACCGTCGACGCGCCGGCGGCCGCGGCCGCGACGACGATCGGCAGCGTGACGACGAGCGACGAAGGCTCGCCGTGCTCGCGCGCCCCGAACGCGCGGCGCGCGACGAAGACGAGCGCCGCCGCGAGCGCCATCGGCAAGCGCAAGAACGCCGCCGCGTCACCGGCGAGCCCCACCGCGGGCGCGAGGACGCCGAGCACGATCCCGACGTACGGCACGAGATCCGCGCCGTCCGTCTCCGCACGCTCCGCGCGCTCGGCACGCTCCGCGCGCTCGGCACGTGAAGGCTTCTCCTCCTCGCTCTCCTCGGCCGCCAGCGGCTCCGGCTCCTCTTCGGGCTCGCCCTTCCACGCCGGCGCCTTCGACCACCGCGTGCTCTCGCGTCGCCGCTTCGCGTCCTCCTTCGGCGACCGCAGCGTCTTCGGCGTCAGCTCGAGCGCGGGCTCCGACTCCGGCTCGAGGAGGCTCCGGCGCGACGGCGGCGGCTCGGGGAACGAAGGCGGCGGCTCGGAGAACGGCTCCTCTTCTTCTTGAGGCTCGGGTTCTTCTTGAGGCTCGGGCTCTTGGTGCTCCGGCTCGTCCGGCTCCTCGACCGCGACCGGCGGAGGAGGCGGCGGCTGCTCGCGCACGTGCGAGACGGGCGGCGGCTGCGCGGTGTGCGCCTCGAGCGAAGGGCGCTTCGAGAGCACCTCGACGAACTCGGCCTTGCACTTGGCGTCGCAGAAGTAACGGAAGACGCCGTCGAGGATCGCGACCTGACCGGCGCGGAGCGCGTCGATCGGCTTCCGGCACGCTGGACAAAGGGAGGCCGATGTCGGTCCGCCTTCCCCCGATCGTGCGCGTCCCTCCATGACCGCGCTCAGCTCGGCGTCGAGAGGACCTTGCGAACGATGTCGACGCCCTCGGCGATCTCCGCCTCCGAGATGACGAGCGGCGGCGTGAACCGGAGCACGCGCTCGCCCGCGGCGGTGAGGAGGAGCCCCGCGTCGGCGATCTTCGGCAGCACGTCGCGCGCGAGCATGCCCTGCTTGAGGATGAGGCCGCGGAGGAGGCCTTGCCCGCGCTCGCCTTCGCAGACGTTCGGGAGGTCCTTCGCGACCGCGGCGAGGGCGGCGGAGAGCTTGTCGCCCTTCGCCTTCGCGCCGGCGACGAGCCCCTCCTCCTCGATGATCTCGATCACGGTGAGCGCGGCGCGGCTCGCGAACGGGTTGCCGCCGAAGGTGGAGCCATGGGTCCCGGGCGGCAGCGCGCCCGCGAGCTCCTCGGTCGTGAGGAGGCAGCCGATGACGGCGCCGCCGCCGAGGCCCTTCGCGAGCGCCATGAGGTCCGGCTTGATCTTCACGTGCTGGTGCGCGAACCACGCGCCGGTGCGGCCGATGCCGGTCTGCACCTCGTCGAGGACGAGGAGCGCGCCTCGCTCGGTGGTGAGCGCGCGGAGCGACTCGAGGAACCCGGCCGGCGCGGGGAGCACGCCGCCTTCGCCCTGCACCGGCTCGACGACGATCGCGGCGACCTCGTCGGTCATCACCTTCTTCACCGCCTCGAGGTCGCCGTAGGGGACGTGGACGACGCCCTCGACGCAGCCGAAGCCCTCGCGGTACTTCGGCGTGCCGGTGAGGGAGACGGCGCCCATCGTGCGGCCGTGGAACGCGTTGTCGAACGCGATGAACTTCGTGCGCTTCTTGTCGCCCTTCGCGTAGAAGTGGCGGCGCGCGAGCTTGAACGCGGCCTCGTTCGCCTCCGCGCCCGAGTTGCAGAAGAACGCGCGGCCCATGCCGCTCCGCTCGCAGAGCGCGTCGGCGAGGAGCACGTTCTGCTCGTTGTAGAAGTAATTGCTCGTGTGCATGAGCATGCCCGCCTGCTCGGCGAGGGCCTTCACGAGCTTCGGGTGCGCGTGCCCCACCGAGCACACCGCGACGCCGGCCGCCATGTCGAGCCAGCGCTTCCCCTCGACGTCGAAGAGCTCGCAGCCCTTGCCGCGCTGGAGGATCATCGGCGCGGGCTTGTAGTTGGGATAGAGCCGTTTCTGCGCGAGGGAGAGGAGCTCGGAGCCTTTGGACATGGCGCCCGCACCCTAGCGCACCGGCCGCCGCGGAGCTACGTGCCGGAAGCGAGAACCGTCACCGGCGTGCGCATGTAGACGTGCTGGCGGGCGCGGTTGAAGCGGACGCCGATCACGTTCCCCGTTTTCAGCTTCTCGAGCGTCTCGTCGCCGACGAAGACCGTCTCCGCGTCCTGGAACGTCTCGCTCCCGTCGTCGGGCGTGACCTCGAAATGAACGACCGCGATGTGCGCGTCCTCCTCGAGCTTGCGAACCACGCCGCAGCGAACGATGCGTCCCTTCCCCGACGCGCCGAACGCCGCCGTCCACGTCGACGTCGCCTGGCGGAAGAACCCGAACGCGCGGAGGACCAGGACGACGATCGGGAAGACGATGATGACCTTGAAGATCGACGCATACGGCACGAGGAAGACGAAGAGCACCACGAGCCCCACGCAGAAGAGCAGCGTCAGGAACGAGAGGAACATCCCCCGCGCGGTGAGCGGGAGGTGTTTGGTCAGCTCGTAGTGCGACGAGAGCACGAGCGCGTCGATCGCGGCCTCCGCCTCGCCGCGCGGCATCGCTCCGATGCGCATGTAATGCGTGATCGCCTCCTCGCGCTTTCCGTCGAGGAGGAGGGCCTTCACGGTCTCGATGTCGGCGACGGAGAAGCCTTCCGGCGTGAGCGACGCGGGCACGCCGGGCTGCGTCCGCGTCACCGAGAGGCTGCGGTTGCAGTAGACGCAGATCGCGTGGAGCGTGCCCGGCGGCACGTTCACCGGCGCCCCGCAGTTCGGGCACAGCGACACCGTCACCCTCGCCATGCGCCCACGCTACATCAACGCGCTACGATGGGTGCGTGCGACGTGCGCTCTTCCTCTTCCTCGGCGGCCTCGCCGCGTGCACCGCCCGCGCTGGATCGCGATCACGTGGGCGCCGTCGATCGCGACGCACCACGAGGCGATCAAGCCGTCGCGCGACGTGGTCGCGGAGCTCGCGCGAACCTCCGCCCCCGGCGTCACGGGCGCGGTGCTCGACGTCCGCCGGATGTCCTACGGCGACCTCGACGACGAAGCGCCAGCTGACTAGCGCGAGTGCTACGATGACCAAGCTGATGGCCCAGCGCGCCTCCACGCGGCACCGCTACACCTACGCGGAGTACCTCGCGTACGAGCGCGACAGCGGCCTCAAGCACGAATACGAGGACGGGGAGATCACGGCGATGGCGGGCGGCTCACGCCGCCACAACGCGCTCGCGCTCCGGGTCGGCGCCGTCCTCGACACCGCGCGATCGCGTGGCTGCCTCGGGTTCCAGTCCGACCAGAAGGTGCGCGTGCTCGCGACGGGCAAGGCGACGTATCCGGACGTCACGGTCGTGTGCGGCCCGATCGAGGGCGATCCCGCCGATCCCGACGGCCCCACCATCACGAACCCCACCCTCCTCGTCGAGATCCTCTCTCCATCGACCGAGGAGGAGGACCGCGGGAACAAGTGGCGTCACTACCAGCAGATCCCGTCGCTCCAAGAGTACCTCCTCGTGAGCCAGGACCAGCGGGTCGAACGCTACCGGCGACTGGCCGGCGGCGCTTGGGAGTACACCGACACGACGAAGGGTGGTGTCGAGCTCTCCGTCGGAGTCACCCTCGACCTCGCGTCGCTCTACGACGCGCTCCCTCCCTGACGCCCGCCACGCTTCGCGAGGATCGCGCGCGCGATCTCCGCGAACCCCGCGCCGCGCTCCGCCGCCGCGATCCAGCGCGGCGGGACGCTCAGCTTCGAGACGAAGGGCCTCACGTTCGCGACCCCGAACGTGAGGCGCAGCGCGGCGAAGCACGCCGCGTCGTTCGGGCTGTCGCCGACGAACGCCCACGTCGAGACGACGCGCCCCGGGTCCTCGCCGAGCCGCGTCCGCGCGAAGCGGAGCGCGCCCGAGGCCTTGTCGTCGCGCTCGTACGACGCGTGGAGGTGCACCGTCGATCGCGTCGTGCGCGCGCCCGCGGCGACGACGAGCCGCCCCAACATCGCGACGCGGTCCTCCGCGACGACGACGCGCTCGCCGATGTCCCACGTCACGTCCGACCTCCGCGCGCGCACGTCGTCCGAGAGCACGAGGTCCGGCATCGCCTCGCGCACGGCGCCGACGAGCGCGTCGAGCCGCGCGCGCCGCTCCGCGAACCCCTCCTCCGTGATCACAGAGGCGCCCTTCCCCGCGCGCACCACGAACACCGCGCCGTTCTCCGTCACCGCGCCGTCGATCGGCCAGTTTCGCACGAAGACCTCGGCCCACCCGCTCGGCCGCCCCGTCACCGCGACGAGCGGAATGCCTGCATCATGCAAGTCCCACAGCGCGCCGTACGCCTCGCGCTCGAGCAGCCCGTGCGTGAGGAGCGTGTCGTCGAGGTCGAAGAAGACGCCGCGGAGACCGGCGACGTCCTCGCGCGCGAGCGAGGCGAGCGGCCTCACCATTTCACCGTTTCACCGCGGCTCGATGCGCGCGACGAGGGCCTTCAAGTAGAGGCCTTCGCCGAACGCGGCCGGCACCGGGTGGTCGGGCCCCTGGAACGCGCGCTCCACCACGAGCGCGCTCACGTTCGCGCGGACCGCGCCCGTCGCGAGCGCCCGCGTCAGCGCGGTGAGGTCCACCGCGGCGGAGCAGGAGCACAAGACGAGGAGCCCGCCTGGCTTCGTCGCGCGGCAGCCGAGCTCGGCGAGCTTCGAGTACATGACGAGCGCCTGCTCGCGCGCGCTCCGCGTCGGCGCGAGGCGCGGCGGATCGACGACCGCGATGTCGTAGACGCCGTGCGCGCTCTGCATCACGTGCCGCGCGTCGTTGCGCTCGAACCGGACGCGCTCGGCGAGCCCGTTCGCGCGCGCGTTCTCGGCCGCGATCTCGATCGCGAGCGCGCTCTCGTCGACGCACGTGACCTCCGCCCCCGCGCGCGCCGCGGCGAGCCCGAAGGCCCCGACGTACGAGTACGCGTCGAGCACCTTCTTCTTCGCGACGCCGCCGGGCACGTGCGCGAGCGCCTCGACGCGCGCGCGGAGCTCGCGCTGATCGAAGTAGAAGCCGGTCTTCTGCCCGAGCGAGAGCGGGATCTTCCACCCGATGCCGCGCTCGGTGAACTCGAGCTCGGTGACCTCCACCGCCCCCCGCACGACGCCGCTCGCGGCGGTGAAGTGCTCCGCCTTCGCCGAGCCCGCCGGCGTCCGGTCGACGATCGCGCGCGGCTTCATCACCTGCCCAAGCGCCTCGAGGACGAGGACCTCGCGCTGCTTCATCCCTGCGGTGAGGAACTGCACGGAGAGCACGTCGCCGCAGCGATCGACGATGAGCCCCGGCACGAGATCGCCCTCCGCATGGACGAGGCGGTAGCCGGTGGTCTGGTCGGACGCGCCGAGGCCGATCGACGCGCGGGCGGCGATGGCGCGCTCGAAGCGATGGCGGAAGAACCCGGTGTCGAGCGGCGCCTTCGGATCGCGGGTGAGGAGGCGGACGGGGATCGCGGAGCCGGGCGAGTAGAAGCCGCGACCGAGGAAATTCCCTCGTGGATCGACGACGTTGACCTCGTCCCCGCGGCTCGCGCCGCCCTCGACGCGATCGATCGCCTGCGCGTACACCCACGGGTGGCCGGCCCAGACGGGCTGAACGTGGCCGGGCTTGAGCCTCACCGTTGCCAAGGCGGCCGCCTTCTAGCACGAGAACCTGATGTCGTGCGGACGTGAACCACCGGCCACAGCCGCGACACGCACCCCTCGATTTCCCGCTGTTTCCGGAGGCCGGTCGCCGTTGCCCCGTGGCACACCGGGTGCTTTGCTTGAAGGACACCTCATGAGCCTCAAGCGCGTCGTCAGCTCGCTCACCTTCGTCTCGGCGCTGGCCGTCCCGGCCGTCGCCGCCGCCCAAGAACCGAAGAAGGACTGCGAGCCCGGCAGCTGGTTCTGCGGTGACACGCAGGCCCAGCCCGCGAACAAGGACAACCTCGACCCGCTCCCCACGGAGAAGACGGACACGACGCCGGCGGAGACGAAGCCGTCGTCGCCGCCGCCTCCGGTCGTGGTCTACCAGCCGCCGCCTCCCACCGTGGTGGTGCAGGCGCGCGAGGCGCCGGCCCCGTACTACTACGTCCCGAAGAAGGCTCAGCCGAAGAAGGAGTGGGGCCTCAACCTGCACATCGGCGGCGCGATGCTGGGCAAGGGCCGCGACGACAACGCGGGCCTCGGCATGGCGGGCCTCGGCCTCCGCTTCCGCCCCATCCCGCAGGCGGCGATCGAGGGCAACCTCGATTTCGCGGCCGGCCGCGACTACAACGGCTACCGCCGCAACGAGACGGCGTTCACGGTCAACGGCCTCATCTTCCTGAACCCGAAGAACATCACGCAGGTCTACCTCCTCGGCGGCTTCGGCTGGTCGGGCGCGAAAGCGACGGACGACCGCGCGGGCTACGACGCGATGGAGTACAGCTACGGCTACTTCGGCATCCAGACGGGCATCGGCCTCGAGTTCCGCCTCTCGCGCGCGATCGCGCTCAACGTCGACCTCCGCGGCCTCGTCCGCACCCGCATCGACGACGACAAGCGCCGAAACCCCGAGTTCGTGTCCGGCGACGGGAAGTCGACGAACACCTCGGGTGCTGGTCTGATCACGGGTGGTCTCACGTTCTATTGGTGACGCGCGCGCGCGCCCGCGCCCACGCTACGACCGTCGCGACCTGATCGCGTTCGCGAGCGGCCTCGTCTTCGCCGCGTCGACGCCGCCGATCGACTTCACGCCCGGGATCCTCGTCGGTCTCGGGCTCTTCGCGTCCTCGCGCCCGACCGCGCGCCGCGGCTTCCTCTTCGGCTTCGCCGCGAACCTCGAGGCGCTCCGCTTCGTCCCGGAGGTCATCGCGCGCTTCACCGATCTCGCGCGTCCGCTCGGCTGGCTCGCGCTCGTCCTCCTCTCCGCCGCGCAAGCGCTGCCGTGGCTCGCCGGCGGCGCGCTGACGAAGCGCCTCACCGAGCGCCGCGGCGTCCCGAGCGCGCTCGCGTTCGCGATCGGCGTCTACGTCGCCACGCTCGTCCCCGCGATCTTCCCGTGGACCCCCGCCGGCGGCATCTCGGGCTGGCCGATCCTCCTCCAGACCGCCGAGGCCGTCGGCGAGCGCGGCGTGAGCTTCCTCCTCGCGCTCGGCTGCGCGCTCGCGGTCGAGGCGCTCGCGACGCGCTCGCGCGCCGCCGCTGCGCTCGGCGCGGCGACGTTCACGCTCCTCCTCGCGTACGGCGCGATCCGCATGCGCGCGATCGACGCCGAGCGCGCGGCCGCGCGGCACGTCCGCGTGGCGCTGCTGCAGCCCGACTTCGACGCGATGATGCGCACGGAGCGTGACAGCGGCCCGCCGATGATGGCGCGCCTCGGCGCGCTCACGCGCCATGCAGAAGAGCAAGGCGCCGAGCTCACGATCTGGCCCGAGTCCGCGTACCCCTACACGCTGAAGCACGGCCTGACGCGCATGCCGCGGGACCATCGCGCCATCCACGCGACGCGCCCGGTCCTCACCGGCGCGTACCTCACGAAGGGCAACGGCGTCGGCACGAACTCGGCGCTGCTCGTGACGCCCGACGGCGCGGTCGCGCGCTCCTACGACAAGCGGCACCTCCTCTGGTTCGGGGAGACGGTCCCGCTCGCCTCGCAGCTCCCGGTCCTCCGCCGCGTCTTCGCGCGCGGCACGGGCCTCGACGCGGGCACGGAGAGCGTGCCGCTCGTGACGGGCCCCATCGTCGCGTCGGTCCTGAACTGCTACGAAGACACCCTCCCGCTCGCGGGCCGCGAGGCGATGGCGCCGCGCCCGAACCTCCTCGTCAACGTGACGAACGACGCCTGGTTCGCCGGCACGGCGGAGAGCGAGCTGCATCTCCGCACCGCGGTCCCGCGCGCGATCGAGACCCGCCGCGACATGGTCCGCGCCGTCAACCGCGGCCCCACGACATG
The DNA here is from genome assembly GCA_019637155.1 of Labilithrix sp. Taxonomy (NCBI): domain Bacteria; kingdom Pseudomonadati; phylum Myxococcota; order Polyangiales; family Labilitrichaceae; genus Labilithrix; species Labilithrix sp. Next base: position 15,624 of record JAHBWE010000029.1, read on the forward strand.
GCTCGACGCCAACGGCCGCATCCTCCGCCGCGCCGAGAGCGAGCCCGGCCTCGGCCCGTCCCCGCCCCTCCTCGCCGACCCCGCCCTCCTCGACCGCCCCCTCACCCTCTACACCCGCGCCGGCGAAGCCCCGATGCTCATCCTTCTCGTCGCGACGGTGCTCGGCCTCGTATTAAGACGCAGAGCTGCAAACCTGAAGAGGACAAGCCATGGATGCCCTTGACGCCGACATCGTCGATATCGCGCTCCAAGACGGACGGACCTTGTACGTGCTCGCCGTGTTCGAGCCCACCCCAGACGCGTGCTTCAGCGCTCTCTATCGTCACTCCCTCGACGAGGAGAACGCGACGCCCGTCAGCCCCGTCTTCCACGCGAGCACCTGGCTCACCTGCGTCCGGCCGCTGCGCGAGGGCGTCGCGCTGGGCACCGCCGACGGCGAGCTGGTGCTGGCGCTCCCCGACAGCGACGTCGACGTGGTCGAAGCGTCCGCGCGCGCGATCTCGGCCATCGTCGAGGACAACGACACGCTCATCGCGACGACGACCGCCGGCGAGGTGCTCGCCCTCCGCGACGGCGAGCTCGCGCGCTGGAAGACCGGCGGTCCGGCCCTCTTCGCGCTCGCATCCCTGGACGGAGCGCTCTGGGTCGCAGGCGACAGCGGCTACCTCGCACGACGCGACGGCGACGACTGGCGAGCGTTCGAAACGAAGACACAAGAGACGCTCAACGCCCTCGTCCAAACGCCGGAGGGCGTGCTCGCCGTCGGCAACAACGGATCGCTCGTGCTCGTGCAAGGCGACCGAGCAACGCTCGAAACGGCGGGCCAGCTCAAGCTCACCCGCGCCGCGCGCTGGCGAGGAGAGACCTTGCTGGCAGCCGGCGTCGACGGCCTGCGCCAGCTCGGAGCCGCGAGCCGCATCGTTCGCGAAGGACCCTGCCACGCCGTCGTCGCGGGACCGACCTACCTCGCGGTCTCCGGTGAAGGCACCGTCTTCGTGAGTCGAGACGGCGTCGAATGGCAGTCGTTGCGGCACTCTCGTCCCGCCCCACTCGACTGAGCGAATTGTTCTTCAGGACGTTGCACTGGCGTCTTCCCACCTGGAACCTCTTCGCATGCGGCGCTGCAACCGCCTTCTGACCGACGAGGTCCCGCCGCCACTCTCCGCCTCCCCCACCCCCCTCGCACGGCCACACACCCCCAGCAAGCTGCCCAACGAAGCCTCGCCGCCAGCCCATACACCGCAGCGTTGGAAGTCCCGCGACGGCGCCGCTAGACGACGGACGCCGACGCACGACCCCAACGCGCAACGCCGCCAAAATGGCCGGGCGGCGCGACGCGAGCACCCCAAATGCACGGCGGGCGCTCGTCCTGGTGGACGGCGCCCGCGGTGGCGTGATGTTGGCGCAGGTCGCTGGGAGACCTGCGTCAGGGGATCACTGGATGAGGTCCTTGAGGGCCTTGAGCGCCGTGGCGCGGACCTTCTTCGACGCCGGCTTCGCCGGGAAGTCCTGCATCTGGCCCGTGAAGGGGTTGCGGCGCTGGCCGGCCGGGATCGCCTTCTTCTTGACCGTCTTGAGCTTGAGGAGGCCGGGGATCACGAACTCGCCCGGGCCACGGGGGCCGAGCTGCTTCTTGATGAGATCCGTGAGGCCCTCAAACACCTTGGAGACGCTCTTCTTGTCGAGATCCGAGTAGGTCGCGATCTCACCAATCACTTGAGCCTTCGTCATGCGCTTAGCAGCAGCCATCTTCCAATCCTCCTGTCGAGAGCCATCACCGAACGTCGAGAAGACGCCGGCGCACAGAGCTTTTCAATCACGGGACCTTTTCCGGATTTCGTCCTCGCCTCATCGGAGAGGGGAGCCGGAGCGGACCGTGCGGGAACCCGTTTGCAGCCCCCGCGACCCGCTCGAAACCGGGCGAAATCGCGGTACGCACGATGGTTAACACCCACGGTTCCATCCCCGCAAGGGAAATTCGCCGAGAAAGTGCGTTTTTTTGTGAGGCACGATCGACGCGGTGCGTATTTTTTCGGTCTCGCATGCGTCCCGACGCATCATCCTTTCGGTGAGCGGCGAGCTTTCAAGCCACGAGTTGCTTGGTCTTTCTTCGGTCCGGCACCGGTCCGGACCACATGCCGTTTCGAGGTGAGAGCCGCCTCGCCTCTTCCCTTTGAGGCGCGGCCCTCGGTCCGACGAGCCGGAGCTGCGGCAAGACAGAGGCGCTCGGTCTCGGCGGTCATGCGGCGATCCTTCGCCGGGGTGTCGTGGTCCCAGCCGAGGAGGTGGAGGAGGCCGTGGGCGGTCAACATGGTCACTTCCTCGAGCACCGTCTTGCCCCTCTCCGCGGCCTGTTTCCGCGCCGTGGGAACGCTGACAATGACGTCACCGAGGGCATCCCCCGCGAGCTCGGCGAAGTCCCCTTCACGCATCGCAAAGGCGAGCACGTCGGTCGGGCGATCTTTGTGGCGATAAATCTTGTTCAGCTCGTGGATGCGATCGTCGTCAGTTAGGAGGAATGAAACTTCGACATTCTCCAATTGAAGCTCAGACATCATCGCATTGATACGACGAACCACCTCCGCACGCCCAACCCCCGGATGCGGCCCCCGCTCGAACGTCACGCTAACCCGCACCCTCCCCGCCCCGCGCGCCCCATCGCCACCACGCCCACGAACATCGGCACCACGATCTCCCCCACCAGCACCGCGAGCATTCGCATCAACGCGCCCGCGCTTCGCGTCCCCATGCTTCGCGGCCCCACGCTTCGCGTTGCTGTGGTTCGTGGGGCCGGTCGCTTGGGTTGCCGGGGCGGGGGGGCGCTTTGGCTTCGTGGGGTGCGATCGCATGGCGCCGACGATACGACGGGCTTTGCGTGCATGGTGATCGTTGTGCAAGAGTCGGAGAGAACCGATGAGCGACGCGTGTGTGATCGTCCCCGCGCTGGATGCTGCGGCCACGCTCGGTGCCGTACTCGACGATCTCCACATGCACATGCCCGCGCTCGAGGTCGTCGTCGTCGACGACGGATCGCGCGACGACACGGCGCGCATCGCGCGCGAGCACGGCGCGACGGTGATCGCGCACCCTACCAACCTCGGCAAAGGCGCCGCCCTGCTCGCCGGACTGGAAGAAGCCCGCGCACGCGGCAAACGCGTCGCGCTGACCGTCGACGCGGACGGTCAGCACCCCGCCGCCGAAGCAAAGGCGCTCCTCGAGGTCGATGCCCCCGAGCGCGCGCTCGTGCTCGGCGTGCGCGACCTCGATCGCGACGGCGCTCCGCGCGCCAATCGGGTGTCGAACGGCATCTCGAACTTCTTCCTCTCCCGCTTCGCGCAGCGAACGCTGCACGACACGCAGTGCGGCCTCCGCCGCTACCCCGTCGCGGAGACGCTCGCGCTCGGCGCGCGCGGCCGCGGCTACGACTTCGAGGCGGAGGTGCTCCTTCGCGCGCTCTGGTCCGGCATGACCGTCGTCGAACGGCCCGTCCGTGTGCTCTACCCCGACGACCGCATCACGCACTTCCACGTCGCGCGCGACCCGTGGCGCATCATCCGCACCGTCGTCGCCGCCCTCGGCGACCACTGGCTGCGAGCGCCACACGACCACGCGTCGTCAGGGCACGACGCGAGCGGTGCATGATCACCCGCCGTCGTCACCGTGCTCCTCTCCTCCCGCCGTTCGGAGCAGCGCGGAGCAGAGCGTGAGCGCGTCGGCCGACTCCGCCGCGGAGGCTCGGGCGGAGGCTCCGGCGAGGGCCCCTCGGCGATGGGTGCGGAGGCTGCTCGTCGGGGCGGCGGTGGTGATGCTCGCGCCGGTGATGGCGCATCTCGCGATCGGGCCGCTGACTCGGATCGAGCCGCCGACGCAGGACACGCCGCGGTTCACGATGCAGGAGCGGGACGACGTACGGCGGGCCCAGCGCGGATGGAGCGCCGTGCGCGGCGTGCGGCTCGTGTACCTCGCGGGGACGCCGGAGGAGATCGGCGCGCAGCACACCGCGCTGCTCTACGACCGTATGGCGGAGGACGAGCGCGTGCTGTGGGACGGGTTCGCTGAGCTCGTCCCGCTCTCGCCGGCACGGACGCTCCTGTTCGACATCGGCCGCGTGCAGCACCGGCACGTGAGCGACAACTTCCCCGCGGAGCGGCGGCGCGAGATCGGCGCCCAGGCGAACGCGTTCGTGCCCGATCCGTACGCGTCGCTCCTCCCGACGTACCAGCGCATGATCACGCTCCACGCGCTCTACGACATCGCGCTCGGGTTCGAGCGCTCGCCGCTCCTCGCGTGCACCGCGTTCGGGATCGCCCCGCCCCAGAGCGCGGACGGACACGCGTTCTTCGCGCGCGCGTTCGACTTCGAGGCGGCCGAGGTCTTCGATCAGGACAAGGTCGTCTTCATCGTGGAGGAGCAAGGCGCGATCCCGTTCGCGAGCGTCGCGTGGCCGGGCTTCATCGGCGTCGTCACCGGCATGAACGAGGAAGGCGTCGCCGTCGCGGTCCACGGCGCGCGCGCGCGAGAGACCTCCACGACCGGCATGCCGGTCCCCTTCTCGCTCCGCAACGTCCTCTCGAAGGCGCGGACCGCCGAGGAGGCGATCGCGCTGCTGAAGAGCGAAGACGTGATGGTCTCGCACATCGTCTACGTCGGCGACGCGAGCGGGAGGTTCGTCGTCGTCGAGCGCGCGCCCGGCGTGCCCGCGTTCGTGCGTCCTTCGAGCGCGATCACGAACCACTTCGAGGGACCGCTCGCGGGCGATCCGAAGGACGACGAGGTCCGCAAGACGACGACGACGCTCGAGCGCCGCGCGCGCATCGACCAGCTCCTCGCGAAGGTCGACCCCGCCTCCGCGACGAAGGAGAGCGTGCTCGCGATGCTGCGCGATCACGAGTGCGCGGCGGAGCCCTGTCCCGCCGGCGATCGCCGCAGCATCGACGCGTTCATCGCGACGCACGGCGTGATCGCCGACCTCACCGCACGCGAGCTCTGGGTCTCGGAAGGACCGCGGCTCTCCGGTAAATTCGTGAAGGTGAAGCTCCGCGGCGAAAGGAACGACGCCCCGCCCGCCGACGTCGAGGAGCTCCCCGCCGATCCGGCGCTCACCGACGGCCGCTACACCGAAGGCCGCGCGCGCGCCGGCGGCCCGCTCCTCGGCGCAAAGAAGGGAGCGGCCCAGTGACGCGCCGCCCGACGACCGAGCAACGACGCCTCGGCGAAGTGAGCCGCGCGCGAGGCCCAAGAGGAATATGCATCTGCATCCTTTTGACGTCGGCCCTCGCCCCCGCCGGACTCGCGCACGCCGACGCGCCGCTTTCGGAGCGCGGCGTTGCGACGTCGGGGCTCGCGGCCGCGGGAGACGATGCGGGGGCGCGGGAGGTCGTGGATGGGGCCAAGCTCGATGCGCTCCTCGCGGATGTCGCGAAGGCGCGGAAGGGGGTGACGAGCTTGCGGGCGGGGTTTCGGCAGGAGCGAAAGCTCACGCTGCTCGCGACGTCGGTGGTGTCGAACGGCGAGCTGATCTTCGTCGCGCCCGATCGCCTGCGATGGGACCTCGCGGCGCCGGATGACATCGTCTACTTCGTCGGGCCGGAGGGGCTCTCGTACAAAACGAAGTCGTCGTCCGCGACCGTGCCGGCGCAGGGGGCGAGCGTCGCGCGCGCGCTCGCCGACGTGCGGGCGCTCCTCGGCGGCGACCTCGCCGCGCTGCGCGATCGGTACGTCCTCTCCGCGACGCGCGGCGCGAGCGACGTCGAGATCGGAGGCGCGGCGAAGGACCCGAAGGCGAGCGTCCGCGCGTTCACGCTCGTGCTCGAGCGCGGGCTCGTGAACCCCGTGCGCGCGAAGCTCCTCGAGGGCAAGAGCGACAGCGTCGAATTGCAGTTCAATAACGTCGTCGTTAACGGGCCCGTCGACCCCGCGAAGATGCGTCCGTAACTTGGCCATCGGGCGCGCGGTCGAGCATCGTCGGCCGCGTCATGGCCGAAGCCGCACAGACGATCGAGACGATCGAGAGCCCCGAGTCGAAGCGTCCGCCGAAGGAGCGCCGGCGCCATCGCGTCTACGTGACGCGCAACACCGAGTATCACTTCCGCGACGGGTTCTGCGTCGCGGTGCGCGACCGCCGCTCGGGCGACTTCCTCCCCGGGCACCTCGCGGTGCAACGGCGACTGCACGGCGGGCTCAAGTTCTTCGCGAACGGCGCGATCGTCCCCAACGCCGGCGATCCCAAGCCGGGCGAGGCGCTCTACTTCGCCGCCGACGGACGCGATCTCGTGACGAGCCCGCTCGAGAGCATCGAGCGTCCGGCGAAGGCCCTCGTCGAGGCCTACCCCGAGCCGCCGCGCCCGCCGCCCGTGCCGACGCGGATGAAACGCCACTCTGCTAGCTGAGCGCCGAACAAACGATCTACGCTCTCCGCGTGCTCGCCGTTCCGCCGCGCTCCGAGGTCCGGTTTCGTCCGGTGGAGACGAAGCGGCTCCAGCTGTTCCCGCTCGATGCGACCGACACCCGTGAGCTGTGGAGCGCGGTCGAGAGCTCGCGCACGCACCTCGAGCCGTGGCTGCCGTGGGTGCCCTTCAACGCCGACCTCGACTCGAGCGGCCGCTACGCCGAGGCGAGCGCCGCGGACTGGGACGCCGCGCGCGCCACGCGCTTCTCGATCCGGGACAAGGGCTCCCATCGCTTCCTCGGCGTGATCGGCCTCGAGTCGTTCGCGCACCTGCACGAGAGCGTCGAGCTCGGCTACTGGCTCCGCGTCGACTCGTGGGGCAAGGGCCTCATGACCGAGGCCGGAAGGGCCGTGCTCGACTGGGCGTTCGGGTCCGTCAACGCGCATCGCGTGCGCGTCGCGGCGGCGACGGACAACCACCCGTCGCTCGCCGTGATCGGACGGCTCGGCTTCCGCTTCGAAGGGATCGCGCGGCAGGCCGAGCGCGTGAACGGGCGCTGGCTCGACCATGCGGTCTTCTCGCTCCTCGTGACCGATCCGCGCCCACGCGCTTAAAGCCCGCGCCATTTCGGCCGTTCGATCGGGTGCCATGCAGCGCCCCGTCACCGCCCTCTCCTTCTTCCTCTTCATGCTCGGAGGTGGAGGAGCCGCCCTCGCGGCCGAGCCGGTCCGCGTCCACGTCGGCGCCGGCGCCGCGCACGCCGTCGGCGGCGCGCAGGTGAGCGAGTTCTCCGCCGGCGGCGCGGGCGACGCGACGGTCGAGGTTCCCGCGACGTCCCGCTTCGGCGTCCAGGCCGGCGTCGGCGCGGTCGTGCTCGGACAAGGTGACGCGGCGAGCGATCCGAACCTCGCGCGCACCGGGACCGGCGTCGCGTTCGTCGGCACCGCCGGCGTCCGCCTCCGCGCGTTCGGCGAAGGACGCCCCGGCGGACCGTGGATCGACTCGAACATGGGGCTCGCCCACACCGGCGGCCTCACGCGCCCCGCCGTCGGCGCGCACGTCGGCTGGGACTTCCGCGTGTCGTCCGGGAGCCGGATCGACGTCGGTCCCTACGTCGGCTACACGCAGATCATCCAGCCGGACTCGGCGCTGCGCGGCGACGACGCGCGCATCCTCTCCGCCGGCCTCGCGATCAGCCTCGGCGCGAAGGAGCGGCCCAAGGCCGTCGCGCCGCCGCCGGTCGAGGCGCCTCCTCCTCCGCCGCCTTTGCCGTCGCGGCAGGACCGCGATCCGGTCGAGCTCGCGGAGGCGTACGACGCGTGCCCCGACGGCGAGCCCGTCTCGGCGGAGGGCTGCGTCGGCGAGATCCGCATCTTCGAGGACCGCATCCTCCTCGAGGACGTCATCCACTTCGAGTTCGCGAGCGCGAAGATCCGCGCGAACAGCTTCCGCGTCGTGAAGAAGCTCGCGAAGTTCATCCTCGATCACGACGAGATCGTCGACGTCAGCATCGAGGGGCACACCGACGAGATCGGCACCGACGAGTACAACCGCGTGCTCTCGGTCGAGCGCGCGACCGCGATGCGAGAGCTCCTCATCTGGTTCGGCGCACCGGCGAAGCAGCTCCGCGTGATCGGTCACGGCAAGTCGCGCCTGAAGATCGTCACGCTGAAGGCCGAGGAGTCGAACCGCCGCGTCGAGCTCTTCGTCACGGTCACGCGCACGGCGGTCACCGGCGGCGCCGCCGCGTCCAACGGAAAGAGCTCGAGGTAGTTGGTCATGAATCGGTCGTTCGTCCTTTCGCTGTCTTTCTTCCTCGGCGCCTGCAGCGCGGAGAGCGCGCTCGTCGGCGGGGAATGCCGCCCCGGCACCTCCGCCGAGTCGGGCCGCTGCCTCGCGCCGCCCGCGACGACGATCGTGCCGGGCCCCGCCGCGCCACCGCCCGCACCGCCGGCCGTCACGCCAGCGCCGAGCACGCCGTCTTCGTCATCTTCATCCTCGTCTTCGTCGTCGGGCAGCGTCGCGCCCGAGCCGGAGCCGCCGGTCGTCATCGTGACGCCGGAGCCGGAGCCGACCACGTGCGCGGACGGCTTCGTCGCGTGCCGCGGCGGGTGCCTCCGCGTCGACGCGGACGGGCAGAACTGCGGCGCGTGCGGGCGCGTGTGCCCGTCGAACATCTGCGTCGCCGGCGTCTGCCAGGGCGCGACGCCGGGCGACGTCGTCGTCATCGGCCACGACATGGCGGCGGCGCCGTCGTTCTCGACCCACGCCAAGGTCTTCACGAACGCGGTCTCGATCCCGAAGACCGATCCGCTCCGCGTCCTCGCGTTCGAGGCCGACACGACCGACGACGTACGCCAGAAGACGCGCGCGCTCACGGTCGCGAGCAACCCGTCGCGCGGCGTGCGCTTCGCGGTCGCGACCGCGCCGGAGGCGCTCGAGGACCCGAACCTCTACGCGAGCTGGGACGTCGTGCTCGTCGACGGCGTCGCGACCGCGAACGCGGCCGCGTTCGGCGCGCGCTGGAGCTCCGCGCTCGACACGTTCACGAAGCAAGGCGGCGTCCTCGTCGCGCTCGACGACGGCCGCGGCGACCTCCCCGCCTTCTTCGACGCGACCCCGCTCCTCTCCCTCGGCGCGCGCGTCACGCTCGCGCCCGAGACGCCGCTCACCGTCGCGGCCCCGAACGACGTCGTCGGCGTGCACCTCCTCTCGCCGTACGCCGCCTTCGGCCGCGCGATCGCCTACGACGTGCTGCCGTCGGCGAACGTCACCTGGGTCGTCACGACCACGGCGGACGACGTCCGGCCGACCGTGCTCCACAAGGTCGCGCGGTGAGCTTCAGAGCGCGTCCTCGAAGTGGGTGATGAATGCATCGTACACGGGATGCGAGGTCTCCTCTTCCGGGGCGAGCTTGATGAGGATCTCGTCGTAGTTGTGCGCGGCGCTTCCGCTCAGGTTGTGGGATCCGGTGTAGACGCGGTAGGCGTACTTGGCGCCGTATTTCGCGTAGACGAGGAACACCTTGTCGTGGATCGGCTTGCCGGCGTGGACCTCGATCTTCGCCGCGGCGAGGAGCTGGGCGGCGCGCGGCTCCACCGTCTCGGCGACGACCTGCAGCTTGCAGCCGCCGTTCTTCATCGTGATGAGGTGGCGCACGACGTCGAGGCGGCTGTCGCGGATCGAGGCCTGCATCACGCGCACCTCGCACTTGCCGTCCGGCGTGATGTCGTCGAGGCGGTTCACGACGAGGTCGGTCTGGACCTCGGGTGAGACGTAGACGTCGGCGCTCTCGGTGAGGACGTGGCCGCGCCCCGTCGCCGGCACGTAGTAGTCGCGCGCGGTGCGCCGGAGGTAGAGGTCGTCGAGGTAGCCGCGCATCCGGCCGTAGAACGGCGCATCGCCGTAGATGGTGACGGTGTTGTTCGTGAGCTTCATGCCGCTCGCGTAGGTCTGGTTCGCGGACCCGAACCAGACGACGTCCTTCGAGACCTTGCCGTCGGGCGCGGTCGCGGTCGTGAACGTGAAGAGCTTCGTGTGCGAGATGCCCTTCGCCGCGGTCGACACGCACGACGAGCGATCGGGCGAGGTGCAGTAGACCTTGTGCGTGAGCTTGTCGAGGTAGTCGGTCTTCGCCTTCGCGGTCGACGCGGCGACGCCGCCGTCGGTGGAGATCCACACTTCGACGCCGCGCTTCTCCGCCGCGAGCAGGGCCGCCGCGACCGAGGGCACGGTGATGCTGAAGATGTGGCCGTCGATCCGCGCGCCGGCGGGGACGCTGTCGATGAGGCGCGTCAGCTCGTTCAGGGCGTGCGCGTCCGATCCCGGCGTGCCCGCGCATGGGCGATCGGGGCGCGTGAAGAAGATCCAGGTCGGGTACCCGGCGAGGGTCGCCTTCGCGGTGCATCCGGGGACCTCGAGCGCGGGCGCGACGGTCGGCGCGGGCGCGACGGTCTCCGCGACGAGCGCCTCTTCGGCGGTATCCGCGGCCTGCTCCTCGTCGACGAACGCCGTTTCACCCGCCGGCCGGCTCGACAGCGTGCTCGCCTCGTCACCCGCGTCGACCGCGCACGAAGCGCAAAGGAGGAGGAAGGACCCACGCTTCACGAACGCCATGCCGCCCCCAAGGCAAGAACCGTGACCACACCGACCCCCGCAATTCTGCGCGGCTCGCGCACGATCGCGCGCAGCCGAGTGGCCGCTCGACTGCAGCCGCATGGCCGCTAGTCGAGGGGCAGGGTGCTCCTTCTTACAGGCCGGACGAGACCACCGTCTTGACCGAGGCCGATCCGAATCGCGAGATCGCGTCGCTCACACGCGACCAGGTGAAGCTCGGCCTCAGCGCGCCGATAAGGCCTCGCTGGCGAGAACCCGCGCAAGCGCGCGACGCACGCGATTCCAGCGACTCCACGAGCAGCGCATGCTCGCGCGCAGGTGGAGAGGGCCGGCATTGCGCGCCGGTGACTACACGCTCACGACGCTGGCGCCGCCGTCATCCAGCACTTCCTGACGAATGAGGTGGGTGAAGAGCAATCAAGGACATCCGACGATGCCATCGCGACCGAGCGCGACGGCACCATTCATCCACACCCCCGTGCCCGTGCCGTTACCGCGGCTCGCCTTCGAGGCTAGACGGACAGGCGCTGCCGGACATCACTTCGTTGCCGAGGGCCTCATCGCAGTTTGTGAAGACCCCGCCCGGGTTCGGCAAGCTCCCGCCGACAACAACGAGTCCGTCGCGACGAACGAGACAAGCCTCGTCAAGTGTGGAACCAGAATTTGTTCCCTTCTCATAGCAGCTCACCGTCGACGATGTGAGCGTTCTGCACTTCCGCGACTTGTCGTATCGTTGGGCGACAACGGCATTGCACCCATCGGGACACGGACCGTCGCTGACTGCAGGACATGCATCGGAATCGCACGCCATCAACAAAGTAGCAGCGACGAACGAGCGTATTGCGCACTGAATGCTCATGCGTTGACCCTCCTGCCAAACGACCTACCAGGCAGTCGGTAGGTGCTGGCCACTATCGCTGGGCGAATCTATCGCTGTTCGGCGATGAGGGTGCGCAGGCGCGGGAGGCCTTCCACCGTCCAGGCGCCGTACCAGCACAGGTCCTTGCCGCTCGTGTGGACGACCTTCGCGCCGGTGCCCTGGGCGCGGAACGTGGCGGCGTCTTCGGGGCTGAAGGGGTGCGGCTCGTCGGGGAGCAAGATGAGCTCGGGTCTTCGCGCTACCACCTCCTCCATCGTGACGCGCGGGTAGCGGACGTCGCGGCCCGCGAGCTCGGCCTCGGGGAGCGGCCTCGCGGTGCCGAGGTCGGCCGCGAGCGGGTAGCGGCGCTCGCGATCGGCGAAGACGTTCTGCGCGCCGGCGAGGTCGAGCATGTCGCTGATGAAGGTCGCGCCGTGGATCGTCATCAGCGGCTTCATCCAGATCGGGCAGAAGGTGCGGAGCGGCGTCTGTGCCGCGCGCGCGGTCTCGGCCTCGGCGACGGCGGCGTAGCCGCGCTTCAGCATGTCGCGCACCGCGGGGTCGCGCTCGACGCGGAAGACGCGGGCGAGGCGCGCGAGGTGCGAGAGGCCGTCGGCGGCGCGCTTCGGGAAGCAGACGAGCACCTTGATCCCGGCCTGCGCGATCGCCTCGAGGTCCTTCTTCGTGTTCTCCTCTTGATTGGCGATCACGAAGTCGGGCTCGAGCGCGAGGACGTCGGCGACGCGCGGGTTCTTCGTGCCGCCGACGCTCGGGACGCGCTTCGCCACGTCTTCGGGGAGCTCGCAGTAGTCCGTGCGCCCCACGAGCGCGGCGACGCATCCGAGCGCGGCGACGCTGTACGTGTCGCTCGGGACGAGGGAGACCACGCGCTGCGGCGCGCGGCCGAGCGTGAGCTCGCGCTTCATGTCGTCTTCGAAGCGGAGGATCATTCGTCGTCCGTCGGCGCCGGTGGCGCGGGCGGCCCGCCGTCGGTGTGGATCCCGATCTTCGCCGCGCAGTCGGCCCAGACGACGTCGGTGCAGCGCCGCGCCCCGCCGGCGACGCACGCGATCACGTTCTTGCCCTCGCGCTCGACGAGGCGATCGATGATGAACTCGCAGCCGCGCCAGCACTCGTCGTCGGTGCAGTTACGCTTCGCTTGCTCGGTGCAAGTCTTGTGACAGTTGTCGATCGGCTTGTTCGCGGGCTCGTAGACGCGGCACGCGAGCGGACCGAGGACGAGCACGAGGAGGAGAGCGAAGCGCCGCATGGGCTTTCGGGCGGGAGGTTTACCCTGCTATCGCTCGAGCGTCACGAACTCCACGCCCTCGGACTCGCCTTTGCGGCGCGCGGTCTCGCGCCAGCCGCTGCGATCGAGGTGGAAGAACGCGTCCCCCTCCACCGCGCGATGGACCTCGGTGAGATGGATCTTCGTCGCGAGCGGGAGCGCCGCTTCGTAGATCGCGGCGCCGCCGATGACGTGCGGCTCGTCGTCGGTCGTCCGCGCGCGCTCGATCGCCTCCTCGATCGAGCGCGCGGTCTCGCAGCCGTCGAAGCCGTCGGCGGTGCGGCTCACGACGATGTTGCGGCGGCCGTCGAGCGGGCGCCCGATCGACGCGTGCGTCTTCCGGCCCATGATGACGGCGTGGCCCATCGTCACCGACTTGAAGTGGCGCATGTCCTCGGAGATCTTCCAAGGCAGCGCGCCGTCCTTCCCGATGACGCCGCCGTCACCGATCGCCACGACCAACGTGAGCGGCGCGCGCTCGCTCACTAGACGCTCACCTCGGCCGCGATATGCGGGTGCGGGTCGTAGCCTTCGATCACGATGTCCCCCGCCTCGATCGCGAAGAGGTCCTTCGTGTCGGTCGCGATCTTCAGGGTGGGGAGCGGGCGTGGCGCGCGTTCGAGCTGGAGGCGCGCTTGCGCGAGGTGGTTCTGGTAGAGGTGCGCGTCGCCGAGCGTGTGGACGAAGTCGCCGACGCTCAGGTCCGTGACGTGCGCGATCATGTGCGTGAAGAGCGCGTAGCTCGCGATGTTGAACGGGACGCCGAGGAACACGTCGCCGCTGCGCTGGTAGAGCTGGCAGGAGAGCTCGCCGTCCTGCACGTAGAGCTGGAAGAGCGTGTGGCACGGCGGGAGCGCGACCTGATCGGCCTCCTTCGGGTTCCAGCCGGTGACGATGAGGCGGCGCGAGTGCGGCGTCTCGCGGATGTCGCGGAGGAGCCGCTTGATCTGATCGACGCCGTCCTGCTGGTACGAGCCGTCGGGGAGCTTCGACGCGCCGAAGTTCCGCCACTGATGGCCGTAGATCGGTCCGAGGTCGCCCTCGGCGCGCCCGAAGCGCGCGGTCTGCTCCGCGGTCGCCCACTCGTTCCAGATCCGAACGCCTGCATCCTGCAACGATTTGACGTGCGTCTCGCCGCGGAGGAACCAGAGCAGCTCCTGGAAGATGGAGCGCGTGTGGAGCTTCTTCGTCGTGAGGAGCGGGAACCCCTTCCGGAGATCGAACCGCATCTGGTGCCCGAAGACGGCGCGCGTGCCGGTCCCGGTGCGGTCGGGTCGGTCCTTCCCGTCGTCGAGGATCCGCCGGAGCAGGTCGAGGTACTGCTGCATCGCGATTTGAGTACCACAACGACGGAAAGATCCGTCGCGCGGCCTGGATCAAACGTGATGAGACGCGATCGACACGGGTCAAGTTGAGCAATCGACGATCCGGATCGCGCTTTACCTGGCGCTTCAGACCCCAGTCGTCATACCCAATCGCACCGGAGGTTACGCGAGATGACCCTTCGACCTTCCTTCGCGCTCGTCCTCGTCGCTGCATCGCTGATGGCCTGCACGGCGGAGGGTCTGCCGGAAGAGCCGGTGACGGCGACGGACTCCGCGATCGTCGGCAGCGTGATGACCGACACGGCGGAGGTCGAGGCCGACCGCATCGTGTTCGAGAGGGGCACCGTGCCCGCCGTCCTGAAATCGCGCATCGACGCGTACGCGAAGGGCCGCGCGAATGGCACGAACCGGCAGAACGTCGACGACGTGATCCTGGCGGGCGATCGCCAGAAGGACGCGGTCGGCGAGGACGGGCGGATCCGCGAGGGCATCGGCAATCCGTACGGCTTCGTGCGCCGCGCGGTCGGCTGGGAGGACCGCGGCGACAAGACGATCGTGCTCACGGAGAGGGTCTCGCTCGAGGAGGCGTTCCAGGAGTTTCGCGAGGGCAAGATCATCCAGGTCGGCACGCAGCCGATGGAGCAGGGGCTCGCGCCGCGCTTCAACACCGAGCTCCGGTACCGGATCCCGGTCATCGACATGAGCGGGCGCGAGATCTGGTCGAACGGCAACGCGAGCGTGCGCCTCAAGACGGCGTACGTGAACCTCGACACCACGGTCGACCTCGGCGCCGACATCTCGTGGTTCAGCCTCAGCGACGCGCACGTGATCATCGACGCGAACGTCGACTCCGAGCTCGTGGTCGAGACGCGCCTCGTCGGCGCGCTCGACAAGTCGTTCTCGAAGGAGGTCTACCGCGGCAGCTGGCCGATCGGCAGCGTGGGGCCGATCCCGGTCACGCTCGGCCTCGTCGCGAAGGTCGGCTGCGACGTCCACGCGAAGGCGGCGGTGACGGCGTCGGCCGGCGTCGGCATGAACATCGCGCTGAAGGGCGGCGTGAAGTACGAGAAGGACAGCGGCACGAGCCCGGTCTGGGAGAACCCCCGCTTCACGCCGCGCGCGATCTCCCCGCAACTCACGGTGAAGGGCGACGCGACGACGCGCTGCTACGTGCGCCCGCAGCTCTCGCTCATGCTCTTCGACGCCGCCGGCCCCACCCTGACGCCGGACCTCGCGGCGAGGGTCGACGCGACGTATCCGCCGCTGCGCGCGACGCTGACGGGCGAGATCGGCCTCGACGTCGGCGGCAAGCTCGAGGTCTTCGGCAAGAACCTCGGCGAGGTGAACTACCACCTCTTCACCGTCGACAAGCAGCTCTGGCAATACCGGCCCTGACGGGGCGGCGCGGTCACCGCCTCCGCGGGGTCCGAGCGGCCCTGCGCGCGGGCTTCTTCGAGAGAGCATCGAGCCTCTCCTCGATGTTGCGATGAGTCCCCGTGTGCACGGTGAGCTCGGCATCGATGCTCGCGAGGGTCTTCCGCGTCTCGGCCCGATGCTCGTCGAACTCTTTGCGAAGCCCCGTGACTTCGGTGCGAAGCCCCGCAAACTCGACGCGATGCTCGTCGAACTCTTTGCGGAGCCCCGAGACTTCGGTGCGAAGCCCCGCAAACTCGACGCGATGCTCGTCGAACTCTTTGCGGAGCCCCGTGACTTCGGTGCGGAGCCCCGCAAACTCGACGCGATGCTCGTCGAACTCTTTGCGGAGCCCCGAGACTTCGGTGCGAAGCCCCGAGACTTCGGTGCGAAGCCCTGAGACTTCGGTACGAAGCCCCGCGAACTCGACGCGATGTTCGTCGAACTCCGCGCGAAGTCCTGCGAATTTGGTGTGAAGCCCCGAGACTTCGGTGCGAAGCCCCGAGACTTCGGTGCGGAGTTCCGAGACTTCGGTGCGGAGCCCCGTGACTTCGGTGCGGAGCCCCGAGACCTCGACGTGAAGTCCTGTGACTTCAGTGTGAAGTCCCGAGACTTCGGTGTGGAGTCCTGAGACTTCGGTGTGGAGTCCTGAGACTTCGGTGTGGAGTCCTGAGACTTCGGTGCGGAGCACGTTGGTCAGCGTGCGATGTTCGTCGGCTTTCTGGTCGAGCGCGGAGAGCGCGGACAGCACGTCGTGGAGGGTCGGTTCGGACATCGCTCCCCTATCGTACGCGTGGGCGCGCGGGTTCGCGAAATCGACGTCGACGCGCGGCTGGCGCGCCGTCGCTTCGAGGCGCGAGGATCCTCGCGTGCGGGCGAAATCGTCGGCGCTGCTGTCAGGAGCGATGCGACGGCGACGTCCTTCACGCACGAGCCGGGCACGTAACCCCCCGGCAAATGAAAGGAATCGGTCAGGTCATCATGTTTCGTCGTATCGCCGCCGTCGTCGTTGCTACCGCTGCTCTCGTCGTGCCGAGCCTCGCGCTCGCCGGCAACACGACCGGGCCCGCGACGCGGTTCGGCGTCGTCGACGCGCACAAGAGCGCGAACTACTCCGTCACGCTGCGCGGCGGCGAGAACGCCACCATCCTCGTGAAGGGCGACGGCCACGCCGACCTCGACTGCTACCTCGAAGACGAGAACGGCAACGTCGTCGCGCGCGACATCGACAGCACCGACTCGTGCCTCCTCTCCATGACCCCGAAGTGGACCGGACAGTTCCGGGTCGAGGTCCGCAACATGGGCAAGAGCTCGAACCGCTACCTCATCACCACGAACTGAAGAGCCCGCTCAGGGTCGGGCCATCTCCCGCAACGCGAACGCGAAGCCCTCCATCAGGGTCGCGTTCGCGTCGTCTTTGCCGCCGCCGCGGTGGCCTGCGTCCCAGAGGACCTTGAGCAGCACCTCGCGGCCCGCCGAGGCATGCTGGAGCGCGGCGACGAGCTTGCGCGGATGCATCGGATGAACGCGCTCGTCCTTCGACGGCGACGTGACGAAGAACGCCGGATACGGGACGCCTTCCTTGATCTGGTGATACGGCGAGAAGCCGAGGAGCGCCTCGAAGTCGCCCGCGTCGGCCGGATCGCCGTACTCGCTCACGCCGCCGCGGCCGAAGAGCGGGAAGCGGATCATGTCCTCGAGCGGCGCGAGCGCGAGGACCACGCGCTGGAGGTCCGGCCGCTGCAGCGCCGCCGCCGTCACCATCATGCCGCCGTGCGACCAGCCTTGCGTGACGGTGCGCGCCGGCGTCGCGTAGCGGCGGCGATGCAGCTCCTCGAGGCAGGCGTGGAAGTCCTCGAGCGTGCGCTGGCGGTTGCGCCGCGCGCCGGCCTCGTGCCACGGCTCGCCGTGCTCGAGGCCGCCGCGGATGTGGCACGTCGCGAAAGCGCGCCCCTGCTCCGAGGCCCACGCCATCCACGGCGGATAGAAGATCTGCTCCGCGTTGCCGCGGAAGCCGCCGTAACCGTAGACCGCGAGCGCGGCGGTGCCGTCGACCGGCGTGTCGATGCGGCGCAGCACCGTGATCGGCACCTTCGTCCCGTCCTTCGACGTCGCCACGAGCAGATCGCGATCGTAGGCGCGCTCGTCCCAGTCGACCTTCGAGGGGACGAACGGCGTGAGCGCGCCGGTGCGAGGATCGAGCTCGTAGCGGCGCTGCGGGACGCCGAGGCCCTCGCGCGTCACGATGATGGTGGGGCTCTCGGGGTACGCGAAGTACCAGTCCGTCGCGCCGCGCGGCGTCGACGCGGAGCCGAGCCGCGTGAACGACGAGTCGTAGAAGTCGCGATGAACGAAGCCGCTCGCCTCGTCGCCGGGGCGCGCCGCGCGCGTCGCGGTGAGCGTGCTCCCGTGGACGCGCAGGTCGAGGAGCTCCGGCGACGCGGCGGCGAGCGCTTCGGCCTCGGCGCTGCCCGCGTTGAAGCGCGCGATCGCGTCGGCGCCGCCGTCCGCGCGGACGATCGCGAAGACCGTGTCGTCGACGACGACCGGCGACTCGACGCGCGCGCCGGCGGCGGCGAGCTCGGTGAGGGGCCAGCTCGGCTTCGCGAGGTCGACGAGCGCGTAGGTGGAGCGCGACCAGTTGCCGAACGTCTGCACGAGGAGCCGCGCGCCGTCCTTCGTCACCGCGATCGGGTTCATCGCCGACGACGCGTCTTTGTCGCGCGTCGCCGGGACGACGACGCGATCGCGAGCGCGCGGCGCGCCGACCGCGTGCCACCGGATCTCGCGGTTCGCCCAGCGATCCGCGTGCGCGGCGGCGGGCGGCGTGTAGCCGTAGAAGAAGCCCTTGTCGGCCCAGACGATCTCGGAGCCCTCGAGGCCGTCGACCACCTCGAGCGGCCGGAGCGCCTTCACGTCGACGACCGCCGCCGTCTGCATGTCGGCGCCGTGCGAGCTGACGACGACCGCGACGAAGGCGCCGTCGCGCGACGGCTCGAACGAAGCGATGCTCTCGAAGCGCGTCTCGTCGACCTCGAACAGCACGTCTTCGCGCGCGCCCTTCGTCACGGTGAGGCGCCGCCCGCGCTGCATGAAGACCAGCTCGCCGCGTTTGGTCGCGAGGCGCGGCAGCGGGCTCTGATAGAGCGCCCCCATCGCGGCGATGAGGCCCTTCGTGTCGAGCTTGTCGATCTCGCGGCGCGCGCGCTGGTCCTCTGCCTCGAACCACGCCTTCGTCTCGTCGCTGTCCTCTTCGAGCCAGCGGTACGGATCCGGCACCCGCCGCCCGTGCATCGTGTCCGCGTCGCCGGTGCGCCGCGCCGGCGGATAGTCGAAGCTCGGACGCACGTCGATCGGCGGCGGCGTCGCGGTCGTGACCGGCGGCACCACGACGGCGGGCTCGTGCGCGCACGCGGCGAGCGCGACGCAGCCGAGCCAGCGACGCATCTCAGGCGACGACTTCGATGACGCCGAGGTCGAGCAGCGCGTGGAGACGATCGAGCGCCTCCGGCGGGGGGAGCCCGGAGAGGCGCGCGACGGTCGCGGCATCGGTCATGCCGTCGACGTGGCCGAGCACGAACGACGAACGCGAGTCGATGTGCTTCGACTGCCGCTCCAGCGCCGCGAACTTGAGGCGGACGACGCTCGACGGCGAGAGCGTCTGCCCCTGCGGCTTCATGCGCTCGCGGCAGCGATCAGCGACGAGCTGCGCGAGCGCGTGCGTCGGCTCGCGATCGAGCACGCGCTCCGCGAGGACGAGCGCCTCGGGGAAGTCGCTCGCGAGGTACGAGCTGTACATCTCGCGCCCGATCTCCTCCGTCGCCGCGTCGGGCTGCGCCGTGTCTTCGAGCGCGAACTGGAGCTCCGGCACGCGGCTCGGCGGCGTCGCGTCCGGATCGCACTGCCGCAGGCGGCCCGTGACCGGGACGAGCTCCGTCGGCGGCAGCGGCTCCGTCGGCGGGATCGGCTCCACGATCGCAGAGTTTCCGTCCTCCGGGAGCACCTGGAGCTCCGTCTCGGTCGCACCTTCGGCGTCGAATGCCTCCGCGGCGCGCGCGTAGTCGAGCGGATCGAACGGCGGACGCGACGTCTCGCAGTTCGCCTCGTTCTCGATCTTCTTCGCGAGCTCCTTGGGATCGAATGCCGGCACCATCGTCCTCCGCTCGCGAGGCTTCTCGTTCTTCCTTCGTCGCACTGCCACCCCGACCTCGAGAGCCCTCCTAACACGGAGGGCAGCAGCCATCGAGTCCAACAGGCCTCAATCCGCGCATTAAATAGCGCCAAACGTGCCGCATCCATGGGGGCAGGGTGACCACGCCGATCGAGATACGGGAAGAAAGCTCTTCAACGCAGGGGGTTGCACCCCCTGCACCCCGCTCGCAGCCGTAGGACGCGCGCGAAGACGCGCGCATCCTCCGCTGCTCGCCGATGCACGCCCCACGGGACGGGCGAGCTTGCGCCCGGACGTCGAAGGCGAGCACGCGGCGTTGAAAGCGAGCACGCGGCAGAAAAACGTTCCGACGTTATTCTGCATCGTGCGAGCGGGGTGCAGGGGCGCAGCCCCTGCGTTGAAAAGCTCAGCGCAGCGCCATCAGTGAGATGAGCTGCCAGCTGCCCTTCTGAACCAGGATCTCCTGCGAGCGGTTCCAGCCGCGCACGTCGATCGAGACCTTGTGCCGCCCCGCCGGCAAGCGCACGCGCGCGACCGCGACGCGCGACGGGAGCGTCTCCCAGCTCCGCGTGTCGGGCGTGTCGAGCGCGGTGAGCGTGGCCTGCGCGCCGAGCGACGCGAGGAGGCCGACGACGTTGTCGCGCCCCGCCGCGCTCTGGATCCCCTGCCCGACGAGGACGCGCGCGACCATGCGCGTGATCGCGCTGACGATGATCTTCCCCTCGATCTTCTTCCACTCCGCGCGGACCTCGCGCTCGACGTTCACCGCTTCCTCGAGCTGGATGAGCTTGCTGTCGAGCTTCACGCCCGGCGCCGAGTAGCCGCCCTGCCCCGGGGCGAGGGACGGGAAGTTGATCCAGGTGACGAGCCCCTGCGCCGCGAGCTTGTTCGCGTTCGCGCGATCGTGCGGCGAGATCGAGTCCGCGAAGAGCGTGAGGGCGAGGCCGATCGGGATGCGCTGCGCGATCTTGTGCGGGACGCGCCCGTAGCCGACGACGAAGAGGACCTCGCCCTCGTTCGCGTCGTCGTCCATCTTCGCGCCGGGGTGCTTCTCCATCGCCGCCTTGATCCGCGGCGAGCGGTAGTTCCCCACCGACGCGAGGCGCGCGACCGCCTCGCCGTTCGCGTCGAAGCCGCTGAACTGGAGCGCCTCGTCGTAGTAGCGGAGCGCCTCGTCGGTCGCGCCGTCCTTCTCGAACGCGAAGCCGGCGAGGAGCGAGCCGAGGCCGAGGACCGGGTTGTTCGGCTGCTTGAGCGAGTCCCGGTAGTACTTCTGCATCACCGCGAGGCGGCGCGCCTCGACCTTCGCCCCGTTGAGGTCGTGCTGCTCGAGGTAGTTGATCATGTCGAGCGTGTTGATCATCAGCTTCTCGTACGGGGGCGCCTGGTACTTCCCCGCGTCGCTGCTGAACACGTACTCGCCGATCGAGTCGCCCGCGTTGTGGGCGAGGTCGAGCATGTCGATCGCCTTGTCGGCCGCCTCGAAGTCCCGCTTCGAGAGGTCCCACTTCATCAGGCCCTGCTGGATGCTGCCGCGATCGAGGACGAGGAGCGCGTTGTCGCCCTTGATGTCCTTCGGCAGGTCCTTGTCGCTCTTGACGTCGAGCTCTTCGTTGATGTCCGCGATCGCGCCCTTCGGGTTCCCCGCGTCGAGGGCGGAGCGGAACTTGAACGTGCGCGCCTCGTGCCCGCCGCAGCCGACGAGCCACGGAGCGGCGAGGAGCACGAGCGCGCTCGCGATGCGGAGGACGGCGTGATGCACCGCAGTCTCCTCAGCGAATGGCCTTCGTGATCTCCGACTTCGCGAGGAAGAGCTTCTCCGACGTCTCGACGTCGACGACCTCGAGGTAGAGGAAATACTGGATGCGCCGCATGTCCTCGTTGCGCTCGTCGTTGCCGGAGACGTGGCCGGTGATGAAGTACTTGGCGCCCATCTGCTTGCCGTACTTCGCCGAGTTCTGCGGGTTGAACGCCGCCGACTGCTGGCCCTCGACCGCGCGGATGAACTCGTGCTGGCGGCGCTGGTCGATGATGCGCACGGTGCCGGCCTCGAGGATCCAGTTCTCGGTCTCGCTCAGGATCGTGTCGAGCTGAGGCTCGATGTGCTCGGTGGTCGAGTTCTGGAACGGGAACACCGCGACGAGCGGCTTCGGGCTCTCGGTGCGCCACTGGTTCATCACCGGCGACGCGCGGAACTTGTTGAGCGTCTCCTTCAGCGCGCGCTTCATGTCCTCTTTGTCGAGGCTCGTCGAGACGGCAGCGCGATCGATGCTCGGATCGTCGGCCCCGCGGACGACCTCCTTCCCGCATCCGGGCTGGAGAGCGAGCGCAGCGAAACCGAGGGCGATCGACGCGTGGCGAACGAAGCGAAAGAGCATGGAAGAGAGCCTAGAGCCGCCGAATCGCGCCGTCGAGAGCGGCCTCGAGGTCGGCCCTTTCCTGGACGCCCTCGAGCTTCGTGTCGTCGACCCAGATCGTCGGAAGACCGTGCCCCTTCGCCTGCTTGAACGCGGCTTTGTCCTGCTCGATCCGCGCCGCGGTGGCGGGATCGTTCACGCATTTCCGGAACTGCTCGACGTCGAGGCCGTGCGCCTGCGCGATCTTCTCGCAGCCCTCGGGCGTGAGCTCCGTCTCCGGCACGGTGAAGAGCGCGTCCGCGATCTCCTCCCCTTTGCCCATCGACTCGCCGCAGCAGCCGGCCTTCGCGGCGTCCATCGCGTGCGGATGCATCCGGAGCGGCACGTGCTTGCGGACGAGCCGCACCTTGTCCTTCCGCGCGGCGACGAGCGGCGCGAGCTCCTGGTGCGTCGAGCGGCAGAACGGGCACTCGAAGTCGGCGAAGTCGACGACGGTGACCTTGCCGCGGCCGGTCCGGCGGATCTCCTCCGCGACCGGCTCCGGCAGATCGCCCGCGAACGCGCGCCGGTTGAAGCCCACCGCGAGCGGGACCGCGAGCGCGACGACGAGCGCGACGACGACGCCGCCGATCACGCTCTTCTTCTCCGGCGGGTCCCAGTCCTCGCGCCAGCGCAGGAACGAGAGGCCGGCGAGCACGAACGACGCGCCGTCGACGACCGCGCAATAAGGACAGAGCGCGCCGAGGCGCGCCTGGATGATCAAGAAGACGGCGCCGGCGACGCCGCCGATGAGCCCCAAGAAGAGCTGGGCGGTGCGGGCGCGCATGCCGGGGAGGAGCGCCGAGAACCCGAGCGCGAGCATGCCGAGGAGCCCGATCGCGGGGAGCGGGATCCCGAACGGCCGCGCGAGCGCGGTGGCGCGGACCTTCGCGCAGCCGCCGCCGGCGTCGCAGAAAACGGGGGCGGGGCGCACGTAGTCCACGAGCAACACCGCGCTCGCGACGAGCGCTGCGGCGACGAGGACGACGGTGAGCCAGAAAACGGCCTGTCTCTTCACGCGACCATCATAGTGGCAAAGGGCCGCCGATTATTCCCGGGGACGGCCGGATCGATCTCGTCTAAGACACCGCCATGCCCCGAAAAGCGCTGCCTTCGCGCACGCACGTGCTCGACGTATTCGAGCAAGCCGACGGCGCGCTCCACACCAACGAGGTGGCCGAGCGCCTCGGCGTCGCGGAGGAGTCCATCCCCGGCCTCCTCCGCCTCCTCGACGACCTCGTGTTCGACGGCATCCTCGTCGCGCGCGGCCAGCGCTTCAAGCTCGATAGCCGCGGCCCCGCCAGCGCGCCCGCCGCACCGCCCACACTCCACGCCGCAAAGCTGCCAGCTCCCGCGAAGAAGAAGGGCCTCCCTCCGAAATCGCCCAAACGCACGAAGGCGCACGACCCAGACCCAAAGCCGCTGTTCGAAGAAGAGGCGGAGGAAGAACCCTCTCGGGGGCCCGGGGCGGCGAAGCGCGTCTCCGCGCGTAGAGGCCCCGGCGGGGTGAGCTCGAGAGGGGCTGGCCCCTCTCGAACTAGAAGAGAGGGGCTGCTGAAGATCAACCCGCGCGGGTTCGGGTTCGTCGCGTCGCCGACGGCGACCGGCGACGACGTGTTCATCGGCGCCGAGTCGCTCGGCGGCGCGATGCACGGCGATCAGGTCATCGTCGAGGTCGTCGCCCGCGGCACGCGCGGCGCGGAGGGCCAGATCGTCGAGGTCGTGAAACGCGGCGTCACGCGCGTCTCCGGCATCCTCCAGCGCAAGGGCAAGAGCGCGTGGGTCGACCTCGACGATCCGCGCATCCGTGGCCCGGTCGTGCTCGCGCGCGAGATCGACCAGAGCGTCGAGGGCAACAGCGGCGAGAGCGGGCAGGTCGTGGTCGCGGAGATCACGCGCTTCCCCGAGAACCCGGGCGAGAACCCGGAGGGCCGCCTCGTCGCGGTGCTCGGGCGTCCGGGCGAGCTCTCCGTCGAGGTGAACAAAGTGCTCCTCATCGCCGGCATCGAGGAGGTGCACTCCGCGGAGGCAGTCGCCGACGCCGAGAGCTACGGCGCCGAGGTCCCGAAGGAGATGCTCGAGGGCCGCGAGGACCTCACGCATATCCCGCTCCCCACGATCGATCCGGACGACGCGCGCGACCACGACGACGCGATCTGGGTCGAGCGTACGGACTCCGGCGGCTACGAGGTCTGGATCGCGATCGCCGACGTGAGCTCCTACGTGCGCCCGGAGAAGAAGGCGCTCGACGACGAGGCGCGCGACCGCGGCTGCAGCATCTACCTCCCCGACCGCGCGATCCCGATGCTGCCGCGCGCGCTCTCCTCCAACCTGTGCTCGCTCCTCCCCGACGTCGTTCGCCTCTGCCTCTGCGTGCACGCCGAGCTCGACGCGAGGGGGACGATCAAGAAATCGCGCATCGTCCGCGGCTACATGAAGAGCGCGGCGAAGCTGACCTACGGCGGCGTCGCGCGCGCGCTCCGCTTCACCGATCAGCCGCCGAAGCAGCCGAAGGCGGAGGCGATGGTCGAAGGCCTGAAGGTCGCCTACGAGTGCTCGCGCCTCCTCCGCGGCCGCCGCATGAAGCGCGGCGCGCTCGATTTCGATCTGCCGGAGCCCGTCATCAAGCTCGTCGACGGCAAGCCGGTCGACGTCACCAAGCGCGCGAAGGACGAGGGCGTGAAGAAGGCGTATCAGCTCATCGAGGAGCTGATGATCTTCGCGAACGAGGTCGTCGCGCGCTGGCTCCTCGATCGCGAATTGCCGGGCGTGTACCGCGTCCACCTCCCGCCCGATCCGCTGAAGCTGATGCGCCTCCAGGCGATGTGCGAGGTGCTCGGCATCGACCTCGACGTCGATTCGCTCCAGACGCCAAAAGGCCTCTCCGAGACGCTGAAGGCTTTTGCCGATCATCCGAACGCCGCGGTCCTCAACAACCTGCTCTTGCGGTCGATGAAGCAGGCCACCTACGACACCGCGAACCTCGGCCATTTCGGACTAGCGAGCGACGCCTATCTCCATTTCACGTCCCCGATTCGCCGTTATCCCGACCTCGTCGTGCACCGCGTCTGCCACGCGGCGCTGACGAAGGACGAAAAGGCGAAGAAGAAGGCGCTCGCCCGCGACGCGAAGCCGGAGGACCTCCAGGACGCGGCGATCCGCTCGTCCGCCGCCGAGCGCCGCGCGATGGAGGTGGAGCGCGAGATCGCGGACATCTATCGCTGCTTCTACATGATCGACCGCATCGGCGAGCGCTTCGAGGGCACGGTCTCCGCCTTCGTCGGCGCGGGCGCGTTCGTCACCCTCGACGATCCGTTCGTCGACGTGATGGTGAAGACGGAGGACCTCGGCTTCGACTACGTGATCGAGGACGACGGCCTGATGGCGACGAGCAAGCGGAGCGGCGCCGCGATCCGCCTCGGCGACCGCATCGTCGTCGACGTCACCGACGTCGCCATCCTCCGCCGCACGGTCTACGCGAAGAAGGCGCGCGGCGAGGGCGGCCTCTTCGAGGACGACGGCGGTCGCCCGCGCTTCAAGAACGTCAAGGACCGCGCGCGCGGCAGCCGCGACGCGAAGGGCAAGAAGTTCCCGGGCGGCGGCGGCCTCGGACGAGGCCGCGACCGCGACAAGGGCGGCCCGCCGAAGGGTCACGGCCCGAAGAAGGGCAAAGGCGGCGGCGGCGGCAAGAAGCGCCGCTGAGCCGCGGTCGGCGCGCGTCAGTTCACGTACGGATCGAAGGCGACTTCGGGCGACTGCTCGCGGAGCATCGGCTCGCCGGCGAGCTTCGTGATGACCATTTCGACGATGTGGACGTTGTCGTCGAACATGAACTTCTGGCCGTTCGCGTTGCGGACGCCGAACTCGTAGCGGCGGCCCGTGACCTTGTTCAGGCCGCGGACCTCGTCCCAGCGGATCTGCCAGAGCGGCTTGCCGTGGCCGTTGATCGCCATGAGCCGTTTGTTCGTGATGGTTTGAACGTACGTCGAGTGACTGCGGTCGGTGATCGTCAGGTAGAGCAGGTAGAGCCCGAGGCCGAAGGCCGGGATCATGATGATGCCGATGATCAGGCCGAAGATGACGTAGCCGATGCGGTTCGCGCGGTAGTAGTAGAGGACCTTCTCGCCCGGCTCGAGCGCCACGCCGCCGACGAGACGCTGCATGGGCTGGCCCTGCGGACCCCACTGCCCGTTCGCGACCGGCGGCTGCTGCGGCTGCATGTACGGCGCCGCGGCCGGCTGCGCGTACGACGACGGCGGCGGCAACGGCTGCGTGCCGATCTCGGGCGGCGGAGCGGCGACGGGCGGCGGCGGCGCGCCGGCCGGCGGCGGCGCGACCGGGTACTGCGCCATCACTTCCGTGCCGTGCTGCCCTTTCGCCGGGCCCGGAGGTGGACCGCCGCCATAAGGGTTCTGCATGACGCTCAGCGTATCAGCGCGCCTGTCGTCGATGGAGCGTCAACGATGCTCGAAGACGGCGCCGTCCCAGGGAGGCAGGTCGACGGCGAAGCGGCCGTTCGCCAGCGAAACCGCCTCCTTACCGGTCGTCGTCACGCGCTCGACGCTCCGGAGCGCGGCGGCCGCCCGCACCTCCACCCGTCGCGGATCCGGACCGTGGTTCACGAGCACGAGGTAGCGATCGCCGAGCGGCGTCGCCTCGACCTCGGGCTGCGCCGGCGCGAGCTCGAAGCGCGGCCGCGGACCGAGCGCGCGGACGGCGCGGTAGAGCCGATCGACCAGCTGCGGCTTCGCGCGGAAGTCCTTCGCGTCGAACGCGGACGGCGTCGTCGCGAGCCAGCTCTCGAACGGGAACGCGGCGAGCACCGTCGTCCCGCGCCCGAGCTTGTTCACCACGATCGCCGGCCGTCCGTCCTGATCGACCGCGACGACCTCGCCGCGTCCGGCCTCGAGGACGGAGCCCCAGTAACGCGACGAGGCGACCGGCACCGTGAACGAATACGTCTCGCCCGGCGCGAGCTCACCGAACGCCTTCACGATCCTGATCGTCACCGACGACGCCGTGTTCGTGTCCGCGAGGCGCGCGCCGAAGAGCGGCTCCATGTCGGGGACCGCCGCGTCCGCCGCGACCGACGCGTAGAGGACGCCGCCCGCCTCCACGTACCTCCGCGCCCGCGCGTAGAAGCCCGTGTGCACGTGGGTGAGGAACGGCGTCGACGTGCTCGTGAGCGGCGACGGGAGGAGCACGATCGGCCGCCGCGTCCACGCGTCGTCGTACTCGCGCGGCATGTCCGCCTTCATGCCGGCGCGGCGCGCGAGGACGAACGAATTCAAGAGCCCGCCCATCAGCCACTCGTTCCCGCTCGCCGCCTTCTCGAGCGTCCCGACCGTGTCCTCGGTCGAGACGTAAGGAATGGGCTCTTTGCCGGTCAGCCTCTGGCGCGAGAAATCGCCGTGCGGTTTCGCCCACTCCTCCGGCACCACCAGCGCCGCGTCGGCGGCGGCGACGCCCGTAACGTCCATTCGCCCCACGACCTGGGTGAGCTTCCGGAATTCGCGGCCGCGCGGTTTGTCCTTGCGGTCCCACGTCGCCAATCCCCACTCCGTCTCCTGCGGAGTCCGCAAATAAGGCAATTGGCTCCATTGCTCCGGAGCGGCGTCGGTATAACACCAGAGGTCGACGCCGATCGACCCCGCCGCGAGGGCGGAGTAGAGGCTGGCGCGCTCGTAGTTGGCAATCCGCTCCGGCGCGTACTGGGCAGTGGAGGCGCCCATCTCGTGCACCATCGCCGGCCGCCCCGCGCCGCTCGCGAGCGCGATCTGGAAGGCGGCGCCGTACGTGCTCCGCTCCGACAGCATCGCGTCCGGGAACAGCTTCGGATCGTAGATCGTGAACGGGTGGACGCTCAGGAAGCCCACCGCGTCGACCTTGACCATGTTGTCGGCGCGGAACGGGCCGTGGCTCGTCTCCTGCCCCGCCGCGCCGACCACGATCGGATGTTTCTTGTCGTGGCGCCGGATCCCCTCCGCGATCGCGCGCGTCCACGCGATCGCCTCCGCGTCGTTCACGTCGGTCGCGATCCAGAACGGAGGCTCGTCGGTGAGGTCCCAGGCGAGGATCGCGGTCTCGTCGGCGTAGCGCCGCCCCAGCTCCGCGGCGAGGTTCGCCTCGAGCCGGATCATCTCCGGGTCCTTGTGCGGGTGCCGCCCGTTGCGCCACGGCACGTCCCAGTACGCCTCGCCGACCTCGCCGCCGATGAACAAGCTCGGATGGAGGTAGACGCCGTATTTTCCCGCGAGCGCGACGAGCGTGTCGAGCTGCTTGAACGCCGCTTCGTTGTAGACGCCCGGCCGCGGCTCGAACCACGCCCACAAGAGATCGAAGCGCGTCACGGTGAAGCCGAGGTCGCGCATCTTCGCGAAGTCCGCCTCGACGTCGGCGGGATCGAAATGGAGCGGCCAGCCCATCGCCGCCTTCGCCGGCACCCAGTGCGCCCCGAGCGGGACGAAGCGCTTGCCGCCGCGGACGAAGCCGTGCGCGTCGAGCGTGACGGCGGGGAGCGTCGCGGCGCGGACGTGCGTGGCCGAGACCGCCGGCGCGGGCGGCACGCGCGCGCACGCGCAGAGGAGCAGGCCCGCCAGCGCGACTCTCATCGCGCGCGAGAATAGGCGATACGTCAGACCGCGGTCGACTCGAGCTTCGAGCGGAGGTTCGGATCTTCGAGCTTCGCGATCTCGTCCGCGATGCGTTCGAGCTCGGGCGAGGCCTTCGTCGGGACGTGGACGACGAAGTGGACGTAGAGATCGCCCTTCGGACGCCCCTTCCGCTCGACGCCCTTCCCGCGCACGCGGAGGACGCCGCCCGACTGCGTCCCGGCGGGGACCTTCACCGCGACCGCGCCCTCGAAGGTCGGGACCTTCACCTTCGCGCCCTTGATCGCCTCGCTCACGTGGATCGGCACCTCGATGTGGAGGTCGTCTCCCTCGCGCTTGAAGAGCGGATGAGGCGTCACCTTGATGACGAGGATGAGGTCCCCGGACGGCCCGCCGTTCGGCGAGCGGCCGCCCTGCCCCGGGATGCGGAGGCGGCTGCCGTTGTCGGCGCCGGGCGGGACGCGCACGGTGACGGTCTCGGTCGCGCCGTGCTGCCGGAGCTGGAGCGTGGTGCCCTTCACCGCCGCGTCGAAGTCGACGGTGAGCTCCTGCTCGAGGTCCTCGCCCTTCATCGGCCCGCGCGAGCGACCGGCGCTCCGGCCGAAGAGGTCGCCGAAGTCCGCGCCGCCCACGCCGCCGCCGAAGAGGTCCTCGAGGTTGACCTGATGCGCGCGCCCGCGGAAGCCGCCGCCGGCGAACGGGTTTCCGCCGCCACCACCGCCGCTACCCCACTGTTTGTAGGCGCGCGCCTTGTCGGCGTCGAAGCCCTCGCGGAGCGCGTCCTCGCCGAACTCGTCGTAGAGGGCGCGCTTCTTCTGGTCGCTCAGCGTCTCGTAGGCACGGTTGACCTTCTTGAAGCGCGCCTCGACCTCCTTGTTCCCCGGGTTCTTGTCGGGGTGGAGATCGCGCGCGAGCTTCCGATACGCCTTCTTGATCGCATCGGCCTCGGCGCCCTTGGAGACGCCCAGCACGCCGTAGAAGTCCTCGGCCATCGTCGGATGAACCTAAATCCCAGGCGCGCTCGTTGCAATGAGGTGCTTCGCAGGAAAGGCGCCCGGGCGGTGAGGCGTTGCTAGAGTCGTGCAGATGCTCCTCGGGAGGCGTGGCTGGGCGGTGGCGTGGTTCGGCGGTGCAGCGGTCGTGCTTGCGTGCAGCCCCACGCAGCCGCCGCACGACAACGTCCCCGACACGAAGGCGCCCGCGGTCGACGCGGCCGCCGGCGGGAGCTCGACCGACGCCGCGATCGAGGCCGCCGCCCGCGCGATCCTCGACGCAGGGCCGGCCGACACGGGCGCGCCGATCGTCTACTCCGACCCGATGACGAGCCACAAGGAGTCGACGGAGGAGATGCTCTCGCTCTTCGAGATCCGGAAGTTCACGGAGCAGGAGGAGAAGACGATCCAGGCGCAGGCGTTCTTGAAGCGCATGTTCCAGCCGAAGGGCCCGCAGTTCGCGAACCAGGGCAACAAGGCGATCGCCCAGCACTCCATCTCGAAGGAGAAGTGCCTCGAGGGCCTCGCCGGCATCACGCTCCAGACGCCCGAGCAGAAGGAGAAGTGTGGGGCCGAGAACATGGTCCCGGTCTGGATCAAGGGCAAGGAGGCCTGGTACTGCGTCGACATCTTCGAGTTCCCGAACAAGGCGTGCGAGCTCCCGATGGTGTGGACGCAGCCGCCGCTCGCGAAGAAGGTGTGCGAGCTCCAGGGCAAGCGCCTCTGCTCCGACATCGAGTGGAACATCGCCTGCCGCGGCGACCCGGAGGGCGGCGAAGACTGGAAGTACGCTTACGGCAACAAGCTCGACATCGAGATCTGCCACACCAACCTGCGCCACCGGCAGCCGTGCGTCGTCCAGGACGCGCAGACGACGTGGAAGACCTGCACGACGGACACCGAGCCGAGCGGCGCCTACCCGAAATGCCGATCACGCTTCGGCGTGTTCGATCAGCACGGCAACGTCGCCGAGGTCATGATGCGCCGCGACAAGGCGACGAACAAGGTCGTCACCCAGCTAAAAGGCTCGGCGTGGTTCTACAACGAGCTCGCGCGCGAGCCAGGCGAGCCGGTCCCCGCGACGACGACGAACAAGACAGGCGCCTATCCCGATCACTGCAATTTCGACCCACGCTGGCACGTCGAGCCGCTCGAGAGCGCCGGCCACGTGAATTACCACTTGGGATTCCGCTGCTGCAAGGACATCGCGTACCTGAACCCGCCGCCGGCGAAGTAGAGCGCATTACCGTTTCGACGCCTCGGCGCGCTCCCACATCCGGATGTACGCCTCCGCCGATTGAAAGGCGGCGCGGAGGTCCTTCACGCGCGCGTTGCGTACCCGCAGCTGGTTCGAGACGTCCTGCAGGAAGTCCGGAACGAGGCCGTAGTGCGCGAGCCCGTCGAGGTTGTAGTCGTAGTCGCGGACGTTCGGGATGACGTAGCGCTCGAGCGGCGCGTCGACGTTGCCGCTCTCCATCCGAGACCACTGCAGCGCGACCGCCTTCACGGTGTCGTACGCGCGCCGTAGATCGCGCGGCTCCTGCGGCCGCGGCTTGGCGGCGGCGACGCGCGAGGCCGCTTCCCACCAGATCGCGTCGCCGGTGACCGGACGGCCGCACATCCCCGCCGCGACGGGACCGACGACACCACGTTCCTCCTTCAGGTCTCGCTCGACCGCCGCCGTCGCGCCCGCCTTGCAGCGCGCGATCCCGATCCATACCGCGCGCTCGGTCGCCGTGTAGGCCGCGTGGTCGCTCTTGGGACCGAAGAAGCGGTGCACGCTCGCGGAGGTGATCGGCCGGTCGTAGGTCACCCCCGCCTCCTGCGCGTCCGCGTCCGCGCGCAGCGTCTCGCGCATCGATCGCGCCGGGAGCCGCCGCGCGTCGTCTTTCCCGCCGCCGACGCGGAGCCGCGCCGAGCACGCCCACGGACCGAAACGTGGGAGCGGTTCCTGCGCGAGGCCGTTCATGTCGCTGCCGAACCCGACGCCGGTCCCCTCCATCCTCTCGACGGTATACGCATACGCGTTCATCCACGAGGTCGAGGCCCCCTGACACTCGGGGCCGGGCAGCACGCTCCGGACGTCGCCCTGATTGGTAATCGGATTGACGACTCCGCCGAGCCCCCGCACCCAACCGAGCTCGTTGCCGGTCTTCATCGGCTCGCTCCGCAGCTTGGTCGAATCCTCGGACTCGTTGACCGAATACCCGAGATCGCGCAGCCACGAGTGGCCCATCGCCACCGGCGTGCACGTCGTCGCGAAGTGCTCGAGCGTATCCATCCGCGCGAGCTCGCTCATGTGATCGACGTCGACGACCGCCCCTCGCCGCCGCAGCTCGTCGATCACCTCGAATCCCAAGTCGGTCAGGCCCACTCCGTTGATGTGCCCGCCGGCGATGCTTTTGTAGTCGCCCATCGGCGGGTCGAACGGCGCGCCGCCGTAGCGATTGGGCTTTTGCAGGAGCTGCGCGCCCCAGACCGGAAGCGCCTGCTGCTCGAGCGAAAAGGCAAAAGCGACCGAGTCGTCGTGGATGACGCGCTGATAGTGGCCCGTCATCCACCAGGTCAGCAGGTTGAAGACTCCCTCGTGATAGACGGCCGCACCGCCAAACGCATTGTCGGCGAGGTGGATCGGGAAGAAGTGCCGCGCCCCGAGCCGATACAGCTCGTCGACGCCGGCGAGCGCGCGGGAACGATGACAGTCCTCCGCACGACGGCACCCGCCGATCGCGTCGACCTCGACGCCGAGGACCACCGCGAGCTTTCCCGCACCTACGATCCGGCGCGCGTCCGCGGGCGTCTCGGCGATCTCCATGAAGTCGCCGTGTCGGCCCACGAAGGCGCGCGTCTCGACGAGCTGCTTCACCGCCGCCGGCATGTCGTCCTTCGGCTCCGCTCCACGGAACTCGCGCGCGAGCAGCTCGTTGTGAACCGCGAGCGCGATCATGATGCGCTGCCCACCGCGCCAGGCGCGTCGGATCCAGTCGACGTGCATCTGCTGATGCGTCTGCGTCGCGAACCAGGGCCAGCCCTCGAAGCGCGCCGCACCACCCGTGACATGGCCGGGCAAGCCGTCCGTCGAAGGCTCGAACAGCGCCATCATCGCGCCCGCCTTCCCGTCGACGCCGAGGCCGCGCGTGCCATGCTCGCGGCGACAGTCCGCGAGCGCAGCGTCGAACGGTCCTTCGTTCTGCCCGACGAGGACGTGCGTTCCGAATCCATGCTGGCTGAGCGGATGCGCGTGCGTGTCCGCGAATCCCCACACCGGCGCGGGCGCGGGCGCCGGCGTCTCCTCCGAGTCGTAGATCGCGTCGACGAGGATACCGTCGGGCGCGCTCCCGTCGTCGAGCACGCGGAGCCGCGCGGTCTTGCCGCGGTACGCGGCGACGTCCCAGACGACGGCGCCGAGTTGAACGTTGCCGCTGCCGTTCACGACGATGACGGGGGCGAAGCCGTTCTCCTCCAGCTCGAGCTGGACGCTGCGTCCCGGTCCGCCGCCGCCGACGCGCAGCGAGAGGTAGCGATGCGCGAGCGTGAACGTCGGCGAAACGATCGCCTGCGCGCGACGCTCGAGGCCCGTGTCGAGGCGGCACTGGCCCTCCTGCCCGACGTCGATCGGCGTGCGCCAGTAGCTGCCCGCCGGCGAGAGCGGCTCGAGACGCTTCACGCGATCGGCCATCACGAGCCCACACGCGGGCTGCGCGCCGGCGTCGGACTGCCATCCCTCGAGCCCGTGCTCGAACGACCAATCGATGGTCCGGCCCCGCTCCCGGCCGAGCGGCTGCGCGCACACGATCGGCCCCGGCGCCGCCGACCGCGCGATCACGGGCGGCAGGTCGCGACACGCGGAGAGGAGGAGCAGCAAACACCACGACGAATGACGAGCTCGCACGGCGCGACGATACACGAACGATGATGTCCGAAAAATCGCCTATACCAATTATACCGGCTCTACGAGATAACCCTTATCACCCCCAGGGGTGATGGCGGAGCGGCTCCGAACCGAATAGGTTGCGCTCGATGCTGCGTCACACCGTCCTCGGGCTGATGCTCGCCACGCCGGTCCTCCTGGGATCTCGACCGGCCTCCGCTTTCATCTTCTCCGAGCACTCGCAAATAACGGAGCAGGCGCTCACCACGCTCACTCGAGACGGCGAGGTGCGCGCCATCTTCGACGAGCTCGCGAGCATGACCGACCTCTGCGCGCGGGAAGGATCCATCAACGAGACGGACTGCCTCGCATTGATGAGCGACTTCGTCGCCATCGCCGGCGACCACGCCTGCACTCCCGTGGAGCTCGCGCGAGAGCTCGCGGCTTCGAACGAGCCGACGAAGAAGGACCGTCATGGCGACAACGAACGCGACCACTGGTACTGGGAGGTCCGCCGTGTCGCGTGGGACGAGGACGCGGAGCTCAACGGCGACAATCCGAAGAACCGCCGCCGGCTGAACGTCATCGACATCCTGACCGACGGGACGAAGGACGCCGCCGGCTACACGTACAGCAACGACCGAAAGAAGCTGGACGACGGCGACTACTCCACCCGCAACTTCGTCCGGCGTCGCCTGAACCTCCAACTGCAGAACGCCGATCCGAAGTACACCTCTCGCGCGAAGGGCGACGATGGGCATTTCCAACTAGCGAGAGCTCCCGGCGCAGAGACCTCTCTCACGGCGTTCCTCGAGCAATCCCTCGCGCCGGACGCGCTCTCGAACGCGACCGCGTTCTATGCGACCTACCACCTCGCCGCGCTGAGGCTCGCCGCCGAAGCCGAGGCCGCGAAGGGGAAGCCGGAGCGTCCGGGCCTGCTGAAGCGCGCGTTCCTCGCCGAGGTCTTTGCGCTTCACTTCCTCGAAGACTCTTTTGCTGCGGGGCACGTCGTCGGCCATTGGGGTGACGAAGGGATGGGCGGAGTCCGTCTGCCGCTTCGGAGCGAGAGCGTTCGAATCGGAACGCACGACTACTATTGTGACCGCGGCGTCGAGACGACACGCTGGGTCGACCTCGCGTCGCCGCCGGCGGGTCCGTACTCGGTCGCTCACCACGTCACGCACGGCGACGCGAACATGACGACGACTGATCTCGATTTCGCCGCCGCCGCCGTCTTCACGAGCCTCCGACAGGTGCTGCTCGTTGCGTCGCAGCGCACGCCAGCGGACGCCGCCCATCGGCTCGCGGCCTTCCTCCCGGCCGGAGACGAGTCGTTCGACTCGTGCGTCGGCGGCAAGCACACCCCGCAGGGGCTCGCCGGGATCGCTCGCGTCGCCGGCCCGATCCAGGAGGTGCTGCAGCTCGAGCCGATTCCGAGCGCACGTAGCCCGGAGCTCCCACGCTTTCGTGCGGAGGTCGGGCTCTTCATCGGCGCGGCGGCGGCGGTCGACGGCGGCACGGGCTTCACGCGCATCGATTCGGGCGGCGAGGGCGCGATCGGACGGGCGCGCGCGACGCTACGCGCCGGCGTCGGCCTCGGCGGCATCAGCACGGATCCGATGAACAGCTTGATGTTCGTCGAGGTCGGCGCCGTCGCGCTGGGAACACGCATGTTCGAGAGTCCAAACTCGAACGTCGGGCTCTCGGTGCGGCTTCGCTCGCCAGGGCTCATCTCGCTCGTCGAGGGCACGCCGCTCTTGATCCTCGCCGCGGCGACGCGCGCGCCCTGGCTCCTCGAGGCCGCGTCGACCGCCGCCAACGGAGGCTGGCTCCCGAGCATTTTCCGGTCACATCACATCACGGGGACCTGGAACTGGCAGATCTCCGCCCTCCGTGACGTCGCTTGGAATTTCTACCCGCGCGGGAGCGACGGACACTTCCGGTGGGAATTCCAGGTCCCGATGCTCACCGCTCGGAGCGCCAATCCGAGCTCGGGCGTCGTCTGGGCGCAGTCGAACGACTTCTGGTTCGACCTCGGGATGACGGCCGGCCGCTCGAATCAGTTCCGCGACGGAAACTACGGCGTGTACCTCGGCTTCTCGGCGTCATCGCGCTCGTTCCCCTGATCGTCGCCTCAGTTCTTCGTGCACGTGAGGGTGAAGGGTTTGCAGTCGCCGCCCTTGTTCATCGCGACGGCGTCGCCGGTCATTGCGCGGCCGCCGGGGTCGAGCTTGAGGCGGCCGCCGGAGTAGGAGTCGTCGGCGTAGCGGAACTGGAGCTCGCTCCCGACGACGGCGCCGCTCCACGTGCGCGACGCGTCGGGGCCGCCCGTGATCGTCGCCGTGATCTTCCCGTCGGCGAGCTGCACGATGTTCATGTGATCGGTGCCGGTCCACGTCCCGCCGATCACGCACGTCCACCGGCCGTCGACCCTCACCTTGCCCGGCGCCGGCTTGTCCGCCGCCGGCACCTTCGCCGCGCACTCCTTGTGGCCGGCCGCGGTGCGCGCCGCCTGCTGATCATGCTCGATCGCCGCGACGCGCGCGTGCGCCTTGCTCTGCGCGTAGTAGGTCGCGGTCGTCTCGACGGCGGTGTAGCCCGCGGGCGCCGGCGGCGCCTCGGGCGGCGGCTTGTCCCCTTCGTAGACGAGGACGCGCGTGCCCGCTTCGGTCAGGTGGAGCTTCTTCTTCAGCAGGACCTCGACGAACTTGTGGCTCCGGAGGGTCACGAGCCACACGCCCGGCTTCACCTTGAAGTCCTGGGTCGAGGACGGCGCGATGACGGGGCGCTTCGAGTGGTAGTTCTCGCCGAGGTAAATGGTGCCGCTCTCGGTGCGCCCGCCCGGCGGCACGTCGGCGAGCTCGAGGTCGACGTACTGGATGTGATGCGGCGTGTAGTTCGAAATGACGAGGGGCGCCTTCCCCTGCATCGAGCCTTCGACCGCGTTGTAGTCGTGCTCCTCCGCCGGGCCCGCCGGCTGCGGCTTCACCACGCACGAAATCAAACCGATCGCGAAGACGAGACCGATCAGCCCACGAACGAGCGTCCCCACATGATTCATCCCGACCGATTGTCTACCAATCGAAGACCTTGTCGAGCGGATTCGCGGCGTCCTTCGGGCGCAGGCTCTTCGTGCGATCGATGTCGACCGAGAGCACCTTCGCGAAGGACGCCGGCGCGGCGCCGTGCGCGAAGTACGTCGCGGCGTTGATGCGCGGCGTGTCCGTCTCCTTCGTCACGTGCAGCACCGCGTAGCCGAAGAGCGGCTTCCCCTCGTACTTCTGATCGGAGAGGTCGGAGCCGGCGCCGAAGCGGAGCACCGCGAGCTCGCGCGCCCCTCCGTCCGCGCTCCCCTCGAGCGAGAGCCGGTTCGGGACGAGCGGATCGTCCTCGACGAGCACCTCGAGGCTGTTGAAGTGCACGTGGCCGAGGACGAGCGTGCGGACCTGCGCGCTCGCGGAAATGCGGCGGAGCAGCTCGACGCCGGACATGAAGTAGCCGGCGCCGTCTTTGTCGAGCTCGCCGTCCGGCGCCATCCACTCCTGGAGGCCGTCGTGGCGGCAGCTGTCACGCTCGTCGACCGACATCGAGAGCTCCGGCTTCTTGCAGACGAGGGGCGTGAGCTGCTCCGAGAGGAGGTAGTTCAGCGTGCTCTGGCCGATGCCGCGGTAGTCGACGACCGGCATGTAGTAGCCGTGGTCCTCGCCCTTGTGCCCGCCGCGCGGGTCGTGGTGCATGAGGAGCACGACGTCCTCCCCCGCCGCCTTGCCGCGCACGAGCTCGCGATCGAGCCACTCGAGCTGCACCTTCGACATGCCGCCGCCGTAATTGACTGTGTACATGCCCCAGCCCGTGCGGCGGTGCTGGCGGAGCTCGTAGGAGTTCATCGACACGTAGCGGTTCTTGCCGAACGTCCACGACGACGTGAGCGGGCCGTACGTCTTCTGCCACTGGTAGAAGCCGTCGTAGAGGACCATGTTGCGATCGGCGCGCGGCACGCTCGTCCACCCCGCGCCGAACGAGTCGCCCGGGAGCCGCTCGAACGAGCCGGCGACGATGTCCTTGGGGAGGCCGCCGGGCGTCGCCGCGGTGCGGGCGAGGAATGCCGAATAGTCGCTGAACGAATAACCGGGCCAGGCGATCGCGTTCTGATCGTCGATGACCTCCTCGAGCGACGAGCCCGCCCGCGCGTCGATCGCGGCGACGGCGGCGGGGACGTGGCCGATCGCGGCGTACCCGTCGTGGTTGCCGGCGGTGAGGAAGATCGGCAATCGAAGTCGCTTGAGCGCGCCGAGGACGCGGGAGGCTTCACGCATGTACGTCGTCGCGACGTTGCGCTGGAAGATCGAGCCGGGCGAGCCTCCGTTGTGGAGGTCGCCGTTGAACGTGATGAAGGCGGCGTTCTTCACGTCGGGGCTGGTCTCCGCGTTCACGCCGTCGACGAAGTCCTCCAGCTTCTCGGCGGTGAGCGTCTTGTATTCGGCGCTGACCGATACTTGGGTATCGGTCACGTTGAGCGCGGTGTATTCCTCTTTGACGTCGTCGAACACGCGCACCGCGTTGTACTGGTACTCGTAGACGTTCGCGAAGAGCGCGCCGCCCTTCCGGACCTCGAAGCGCGTGTCGTAGAGATCGGCCGGGACGTCCGCCATCGCGGCGCGGTCGAAGATCGCGCGGAGCGTGTGGCGCTTCTTGAGCGCGACGGGCATGTCGCTCGGCTCCGGGCTCTGGACGATGCGCGCCGGCTTGATCCGGAAGACGCCCGCCTTCGCCTCCTGCGCCGTCTTCGCCTCCGCCGCCGCCCGCGCCGCGCGCGCGACGAGGAAGAAGGCGAGCGCGTCCTCGGCGTCGTCCTTCAACGTCACCGCGCCGTCGGCTAGGACGTTCGGCGCGAGGTGCGCGTACGCGTCGGGCTCGAGGCGGAGCACGACGACGAGCTCGTCGCTCGCGTCGCTCTTCACGTAGAGGTTCGGGTTGCCGAGCGTCGGGTAGATCAGGCGATCGATCTGGGTGCGGCCGTCGACCGTCCACGGCATGATCTGCTCGTTCTCGCTCGGCTCGGCGTAGAACACGTTCGAGAGCAGCGTCTCGTTCTTGTTCGAGAGGATCTCCCACGGCCGCTCCCGCACCGCCGCGGCCTCCTCCGCGTCCGAGACGCCGTCGCCGTCCGAGCCCGTCTTCGCGCGGGAGGTCGCGTCGTCCTCTCCGTGCTCGTCGCCCACCCTCCCGCCTTCGGACCCGCACGCGACGAGGAGCCCCGTGAAGAGGAGAGCGAGGAGCGAGCGAGCTGCCATGCCGCCACTGTGTGCAGCTGTCGGACCACGGCTCCTGACGCGCCGCATCCACTGGAAACATTCAGGATTACGGTAACGACCCGACCGCCCTGGATCACCCCTGGATCGTCGCCGACCCTCAGAAAGACGGGAGAACTTCGATCTGGTCGTCGACGCCCTCGACGCCCTCGACGCCCTTCACGCGTTCGAGGAGCGCGGTCTCCTGGGCCTGGCTGTTCACGATGCCGGCGAGGATGACCTTGTTCCCCTCCGTCTCGATCCGGACCCGAAAGAGCGCCATCTGGTTCAGCGCCGGGTCCGCGATGATCGCCGCGCGCACGCGATCGCTGATCCGCCGCTCGTCGCGCCGCCCGCGACCTTGCGGCGAGACCGACGCGGTGAGCGGCGCGTTCGAGCTCGTCAGCGTCTGCTCCGACGCCACGTTGGTGTGCGGCGCGCCCTTGGCGATCGGGAGCAGCGACGCGTCGCTGAACGTGCAGCCCCCGACCAACGAGAGGAGCGAGAGGAGGATCGTCTTCGTCTTCGTCACGTGACCTCGCGATGGGATTCTAGCGCAGCTCCCACCGCGAGGCGTCCATCGAGGAGACGACCGTCGACGAAGTTCGTCGTCGCCCGGCGCGCGAGCTCCGTCGCCGCGTACGTCAGCACCGCGAGCGCCACCTTCTCCGCCGCGACGCGGAAGAAGGACGGACGCGCGACGAGGTCCATCTCGCGCACCGCGTGGACGACGCGCTCGCCGAGCGAGCGGCGGCGGCGGCGCCGGACCGCGACGCCGAGCGCGTACGCGCTCGCGCCGAAGAGCGCCGCGACCGTGAGCGCGCCGGCGAGGGCGGGGAGCGCCGCCTTCTTCGCGCGCGCGCCGAGCTCCTCGACCTGGTGCCGGCGCGTATCGAGCGCGTCGACCGCGCGGAGGAGCCGCGACCGCACCACGTTGGCGCGGCGCTCGAGGATCTCGGCGCGGTGGCGAGTCGATTTCCCATTACCGGCGTTCATGCGAGGTGCTCCTTCAGCTGTTCGAGGTCGCTCTCGAGCCGCGCCCGGGTATGCGCGAGCGGCTTCTTCGGGAATACCGAATAGCCGAGCGCGACGCCGAGCCCCGCGACGAGCAGGAAACCGCCCGCGACCGCGATCGCGGTGAGCGGCGTCCCTCCGAGGGCGAGCACGAGCGCGACCGCGAGCATGCAGAGCGCGAGGACGCCGAAGGCGCCCGCGAGCGCGAAGCCCACCGCCGCCTTCTTCGCCCGCGCGATCTCTTCGTCGATCTCGGTCTTCGCGAGCTCGACCTCGAGGCGGACCAGCTCCTTCGCCTCGTCGAGGGCCTCCTTGACGAGGTCGACGGTCGAGGCCTCCTCGATCGCGAGCCGCTCCGGCGGCGGCACCACCATCTTGTTCACGCGCTTATCCATCTTGCCCTCATCAGCTAATAACGCTTCTGCCAGATGGCATCCATCTGACCTTTACCTCTGTCTCCGACCGTAGTCTCGAGTGACCAGTTCTTGTAAAATCGGTATTCGACCTTCGCGAGGTTCCGGTCTGGCTCCGTGATCGGCGGCGTGCCGAGGACGTGCCCGAAGGCGATCGCGACCTTCGACGAGACCTGGAACTCGACCTCCGGGCGCGGGTTGCGCGGGCTCGACGTGTCGATGCGCGCGGTCGCCTGGATGCCGGCCATGTCGTCGAGCGCGTCGGTGAGGCCCTGCGCGGCGACGCCGCCGCCGACGCCGACCGCGGCCGTCGTCGTGCCGTCCTTCTGCGTTTGCTGCGCGTGCGGGCGGGGGTTCACGCCGTCGGCGGTGCCGAAGAGGACGAGCGCGAGGATCTCGTTCTGCGGGCGGCCCGGCTCGGAGCGGAGGACGACCTTGCCCGTCTTCACCGGCCCGACGAAGTCGGCATAGACCTTCGTCCCGTCGGGCGCGTCCCACATCGCGGTCGCGAGGACGACGGGGTTGACGTCCGGCGAGCCGTCGAACGTCACCGTGGCGCGCTCCACCTCGAACTTCTTGCCCTGGACGTCGGCCCAGCCCTCGATCGCGCGGATCTCGCCCTTGATGCGGGTGTCCTGCCCGACCGAGACCGCGAGGTCGCCGCCGAGCGCGACCCGCGCCTGGTTCCCGCGCTCGATGTCGATGCGCCCCAGCTTCAGCGCGACCTCGAGCCGCGAGGGATCCTCCGCGCGAATCGAAGGAGGCGGGAGCGTGTCGTGCTTGTCGAGCGGCAGCTTCACGAACGTCTTGTCGTCGCGATAGACGCCGACGTGGACGTTCTCCTTCTTCTCGAGCGTCGCGACGCCGGTCTTGGTCGACTGCGGGAGCTCGACGTTGAGCTTGGGGACCTCGACCGCGATCGACGTGACCTTCGCGTCGGCCGACTGCTTCGCCCGCACGCGCACCGTGCCGTGGACGTCGCCCATCGGCTGGCCCTGGAGCGAGAACGCGAACGGCTTGCTCTTCGGGATGTCCACGTTCACGACCGCGTCCGCGAGGCGCATCCCGTCGATCTTCGCGGTCGCGTTCGCGCGCACCTCGCCCTGCACTCCGGAGGCGGAGACGTCGTCGACCTTGATCGTGCCGTCCTTCGCGAGGGTGACGGTCGCGCGCACCTTCCGGAGCTCGTCGCCGAGCGCGGCGACGCCGACGGTGCCGTCGCGGAACGTGATCTTCCCCTCCAGCTCCGCGCCCGGTTTGCCGGGGACGACGCGCGCGGCGGCGTGGGCGTCGAGCCGGCCGTCGAGGGTGGGGACCGCGCTCGCGACGAACGGCTGCGCGGCGGCGGCGTCGAAGTTCTTCGCCTCGAGCTTGGCCTCGAGCGGCGTCTCGTCGTCGAGCGTGGGCGCGAGCTCGGCGCCCCACCTCATGCCGCTCTTCGCGCTCGCGTCGATGAAGCCGTCCTTCTGATCGATCCTGACCTTCGCCGCG
Source organism: Labilithrix sp. (assembly GCA_019637155.1). Lineage (NCBI taxonomy): Bacteria > Pseudomonadati > Myxococcota > Polyangiales > Labilitrichaceae > Labilithrix > Labilithrix sp. Next base: position 57,264 of record JAHBWE010000029.1, read on the forward strand.
AGCTTGCCGCGACCGGCCTCGAGGTCGATGTTGCCCTTCTCGTATTCGACGCGGCCGACCTTCAGCTTCTGGAGCGCGATGTGGCCCTTCACGATCGCGTCCTTGTGGAGATCGACGAGCTCGACGTCGCCGCTGACGCGCCCCTTCACGCGCTGCTCCGCGAGCGGCGGGAGCGACTCGAGCGGGAACGAGGCGAGGTGCGCGCTCGCGGAGGCGGTCCAGTCCGGCGCGGCGCCGCCCGGCGTGCCGGCGATGAAGTCCTTCGCCTTCGCCTTCACCGACGCGGCGACGGTGAGGAGGTCCGCGCCGCCGGCGGCGGACTTCAGCGCGACCTTCGCCTCCTGGCCGTCGTAGTCGAGCGCGAGGTCGACGTCGGAGCGCATCTCCTTCCCCATCTGCGGCGAGCGCAGGCGGCGGCCGCGCGCGACGAGCCGCACCTTCGGATCGAGGATCGTCCCGCCGGCCTCGAGCTCCGCCTCCACCGCGCCGGAGGTGTCCTCGAGGTTCACGACCGGCGGCAGGTCCTCGAGCCGGCGGGGCGGGACGACGAGCCGCGCGGAGATCGGCGCGGCGAAGACCTGCTCCTTCGCCTGCTCCGGTCGCGCGACGAGCTCGTCGTAGGGGAGGACGGTCTTCGAGTCGAACGCGACGAGGACGCCGTGCGCGTCGGTCACGCGGAACGCGACGCTGGTGAGCCCGCTCGTCGCGTCGTTGCGCACGTCGACGCCGACGTCGACGCCGGTGACGCGCCACGGCGCGACCGCCTCGACGCGCACGTCGCCGATCGGCTCCGCCCGCTGCTCCGGCGCGCCCGCGAGCGCGAGCCCGTTCGTGTGCGCGTGGAGCTGCACCTCCGGCGGCGCGCCCTCACGATCGCGCCCGAGCCGCCCCTGCACCACGACGAAGCCGCGGAGATCGCCGACGGGGAGCTTCTCCGGCGCGACGAACGCGGCGACCCTGGCGAGGTCGACGCGGCTGTCGAGGCTCACCTTGCCGTGCGCGCGCTTCCACGCGTTCGGATCGGTCGCGTGCCCCGCGAGCACGACGTGGTCCGTCTTCAGCGTGAGCTCGCCGGTGTCGCCGACGCGCGCCGCGAGGTCGAGCGCGACCTCCCGCCCGTCGATCGCGGCGTCGACCTTCGCGTTCGCGTCCTTCATGTCCTGCATCGCGAGGTCCTTCAGCTCGACGTGCACGCCGGCCTTCACGTCGCCGCGACGGAGCGCGACCTTGCCCCCGAGCGCGAGGGTGCCGGACTTGATCCCGAGCTCCTCTTGGCCGGCGATGCGCGCGAGGAGCGGGAGGTCGATCGCGGGCGCCTCGATCGCGCCGTCGACGTCCTCGCCGCTCTTCACGACGTCCGCCGCGATCGGCGCGCCGACGCCCTCGATCCGCGCGCCGTCGACGCGGAGGTTCGCGCCTTCGATCTTCACCTGCCGCGCGACGACGACGATGGAGTCGGACGTCGGGCGGACCGCGGTGGCGCGCGGTCGTTCGATCGCGAGCGCGTCCCCGTCGAGGACGACGCGCGCGGCCGCGTCCAGCTTCGCGATCGGGAGGGTGCCGGTCACGAGCTCGCGCGCCTTCACCTCGGCGTCGACGACGGGACGGTCGAGGGTCCCGCTCACCTTCGCCTCGGTCGTGACCGCACCGATCGCGATCTGGGTGTCGCGGACGCGCGACGCGGTGAGCTTCGCCTTCGCGTCGATCGCGTTCTCCGGGAGCGTGAGCTTCGCGGAGGCGTCGACCTCGGCGCTGCCGCCGAACATCGCGCCGACGACGGGGACGCGGTGGAGATCGGGCGCCTTCGCCTCGACGCGCGCGGTGATGATCCTGCCGTCGGGCCGATCGGCGCGAGGCCGCATCTCGACGCGCACCTTCGTCGGCATCGCCTCGTCCTGGACGACCGCGGTCGCCTCCGCCGACCGGCCGGCGAGCTTCGCGCGCACCTGCACCGGCGGGAGCCGCTGGCCGTCGACGACGCCGGGCAGCGTGTCGACGGCGGCGACGCCGTTCACGTCGTCGCCCTCGATCGCGACGTCGGCGGTCGCGTCGAGCCCGAGCTCCGTCTTCGGAGCGGTCGGCTGGATCGCGCGGACGTCGACGTTGCGCGCCGCCACGGTGGCCTGGATCTTCGTCGTGTCGCCGGTGACGACGACGGCGTTCGCGTCGACCGTCGCGCGGCCGAGGGTGAGCTTCGCCTTGGCCTCCACGCGCGGGAGATCGCCGTGCGCCTCGGCGTGGAGCGTGAGCGCGTCGTGGATCGCGATCTCGCTCACGACCGCCTGCGTCCCTGCCCCCGTCGCGTCGTGCGCGTCGACGACGGCGTCGACGCGGCTCCCGTTCATGCTCGCGCGCGCGGACGTCGGGATGTCGCCGACCTTGCCGTCGAAGCGCGCCTCGAACGCCATCGGCGGGGTGTCGCCTTCCATCGGCATCGAGAAGCGGCCCGACACGGTGCCGTTCGGATCGAGCCCGCGCGGGATCGCGCGCGCCTGGAGCGCGACCTTCACGAGCTCGGCGTCGAGGCGCGCGGGATCGAGGTGCGCCTTCGCGACGAGGCCGTGGACGTCGGCGTCGACGGGCTGTCCCCCCGGCGGCACGCCGTGCGCCCACGCGTGGCCGAGCTGGACGTCGGGGGCCTCGACGCGGACGCCGCGGCCCGGCGGCTCGTTCGGATCGGACGGCGTCTCGTCGCGCGGCATGAACGCGTTCGCGAGGCGGAGGTTCTCGGCCGGCGTGCCGTCGGTGTCGAGGTTCGCGTCGACGTGATCGATCCTGACCTGATGCACGGGGATCACGATCGGCCCGTCGCCGAACAGCGCGGAGCGCGCGATCGCGAGCGCGTCGGTCTTCGCGTGGACGCCGGTCACGTCGAGGACCTGGACCCCCTCGGGGTCCTTCACCCGGACCTTGATCCCGGAGGCGCCGTCGAGCCCGATGTGGCCGATGCGATCGACGATGACCTCGCCCTCGAGCGTCGACTTGAGGATCGCGTTCGCCTGCGTCGTGACGAGGCGGTGCGTGAGCGGGAGGTCGAGGTGGAGGAGCGCGCCGGCGGCGATGCCGGCGACGAAGGTGACGGTGACGCCGACGACGCTGCCGAGGACCCCGAGGACGCGCCGGGCCCGACTACGCTTGGAATGGGACGACATGCTCAGAAGGCCTCACCGATTCCGAACGACACTGCGATAGGGATGCCAAGCGGGAAGGTCTCCGGCTCGCGCTCCTCCCGCGTGAGGCCTCCGATCGTCTGGAGCCCAGGAATGCGGTATCCGACGTCGAGCCGGACCGGCCCGACGGGGGTGTCGTAGCGCGCGCCCGCGCCGCAGGAGAGGTGCGGGTGGTTGAGCCGGATGTTCGTCTGGCGTGGCGAAACGTCACTCGCGTCGCAGAAGGTGGCCATCGAGAGCGGGCCGTCGACGACGAAGCGGACCTCGGCCGAGGCCTCCCAGATCGAGAAGCCGCCGGTCGGCGAGCGGCAGTCGAACTCGCCGCCGGGCCCGCAGTCGAGGTTCACGCGCTGGAGCTCGGCGTCGGGCGAGAGGAAGGGCACGAAGTCGTGGGGCCCGACGCCGCGGAGCGGATAACCGCGATTCGAGGTGGGCCCGCCGGAGAAGAAGCCGCGGAAGAACGTGAATTGATAATCGCGAGTCCGCTCCTCCGATCCTTCGTAGACGCTGCGCGGGTCCTGGACGCTGCCGCCGTAGTTCTGCGCGAACAAGAACCCGAACGATCCGCGGAGCGCGAGCGTCACGCGCTTCTTCGTAATCGGGATATACCCGCGGAGGTCGGGCTGCACCTTCACGTCGCGCGCGCCGCCGCCGAAGGGTCCGCCCGCGACCTGCAGCGTATTGAGGAGGTAAATGCCTCTTCGCGGGTGGACGCGATCGTTCCGGAGGTCGATCGCGAGGAGGAGCTCCGGATACGAGATCAGGAGCGGCCCGAGGGTGGGGTCTTTTCGGCCGACGTAGACGAAGGGCTGCGCGGCCTGGAGGTTGTGCGAGACCGTGCCGCTGAGCCGCCAGATCGTGCGCTCGAGGCCGACGCTGTTGCGCGCCTCGGCGTAGCCGATGACGGGCTGGTTGGGCGGCGGGTTGGGGTTGAGGAGGAGCGCCTGCGCGCTGATCTCCGGCCGGACGAAGCCGTTCGTGCGCGGCTCGAAGAGGCCGGGCTGCATGAGCTCGAGGCGGAGCCGGCCTTCGGGGAGGAAGTTGGTCGGCGCGGTGATGTTGTTGACGCGGATCGGGTAGAGCACGATGCCGGGCTTGAAGCTCACCGAGAAGGTGCGGAGCCCGCCGAAGAAGTTCTTGTGCTCCCAGCCGACGAGGCCGTGGACGTCGGTCTTCAGCGCGTCGAACTCGAAGCCGCCGCCGAGGCGGATCGTGCGGAGGCGCGACGGCTCCGCCTTGATCCGGATCGGGACGACGCGGTTCGGCGCCGGCGGATCGGGGAGCTCGGGCTTCACCTCGACCGACGCGAAGACGCCGAGATCGAGCAGCGCCTGCTGCGCGCCGTCGAGGTCGGCCTCGGAGTAGACCGCGCCCTCTTTGAGGTTGGCCGTGCGGCGGACGCGGTCCTCCGGCAGCGGGCCGAGGCCCTCGATCGTGACGGGGCCGAGGACGCAGGGCGCGCCGGGCTTCACGGTGAGGACGACGTCGGCGCGGTGCGCGACGAGGTCCACCTTCGCGTCGTTCTCGACCTTCACGTAGGCGTAGCCGCGATCGGTCAGCGTGCGGCGCACCTCGGCGAGGGCCTTGTCGAAGGCCTCCTGCTCGAAGCGCGCGTCCTTCACGAGCGCGAGGCTCGCCTTCTTCCGCGCGAGGTCGGCGATGTCGCGCGGGACGCCGTCGAGCCCGTCGACGCGCACCTCGCGGATCAGGGTCGCGGGTCCTTCCTCGACGACGATCTCGACGCGCGTGTGCTTGGCGTCGACCTCGTAGATGCGTCCCGCGCGCGCATGCGCTTCGAAGAAGCCGTGCTCGCGATAGACCGCCTCGACGCGCGCGAGGTCGCGCTGGAGCACGTTCCGATCGAAGACGGAGTAGTCGTAGAGGATGCCGCGGAAGAGGCCGAGGAACTTGTCGCTCGGCGTCGTCGCGATCTTGTCGGTGACGTCGTCGGCGTCGAGCTTGTCGTTGCCGCGGACGGTGACCGCGTCGACGGAGGAGCGCCCTTCGGGCACGTGTTTGCATCCCGTCGTGAGGAAGAACAAGGCCGCGCCGAGCGCCGCGAGGAAGGACGAGCGGATCATCGGGTCGAGCGGCCCTCGCCAAAGCAAGCCGCAGGCCCATGTCGTCGGCTCGCGTCCCGCGCGGACAAACCTGCGATGGTATGTGGAGTGCTAGTCCGCGCGCCGTGCACGTCTCGCGCTATCGGATGCTCGGGTTCATCGGTGTGGCGATCGCGATGAGTGTGGCGATCGCGTGCGGCTCCACGGTGCCGACGCCGAAGTACACGAGCCACCCGACGTCGGCGCTGGTGCAGGTCCCGTATCCGCCGCCGCCCGCGCGCGCGGAGGTCGTGCCCGATCAGGACACCGACGGCGCGGTGTGGATCGACGGCGAGTGGGTCTGGCAGACGCGACGCTGGGCGTGGCGCGCGGGGCGCTGGGTGGTGCCGCCGAGCGGGGCGCGCTTCGCGCCCTGGACGACGGTGCGCGACGAGGACGGCACGCTGTTCGTGGCGACGGGCGCGTGGCGCGCGGCGGACGGGAGCGAGGTGACGGAGCCGGAGCCGCTCGCGAAGGGCAAGCCGCGCGGCGCGTCGGTCGTCTCGCCGGACGGCGACGAGGTGCCGGTCGGCGCGCCGGCCTCGTCCGCGAACGCGCGCCGCGTCGATCGCCGCGACGCCGCCGCCGGTCGCGACATGGAGGCGCTCGACGCGGCGGTGCTCCCGAGCCTCTCGCTCGACGCGGCCGTCACCGACCAGCTGCTCGACGCCTCGCCATCGGAGCGCGCGCCGACGTTGCCCCGAGCTATGCTCGACGCGAGCACGCCGTGAAGGACATCATCGTCGTCGGTCTCCTCGTCATCGCGTTCGCGTGGCTCCTCACCGTGCACGCTGCGATCGTCTTCGGCCTCGCGAAGAAGCAGCCCCGCTGGCGCGCCGCCGCCGCGCTCTTCGTCCCGGTCCTCGCCCCCTACTGGGCGTGGCACGAGCACATGCGGGCGCGAGCGGGCATGTGGCTCGGCGGCATCGTGGCCTATCTCGTCGCGCTCCTGCTCGCCTCGCGCTGACCGCGTGCGCGCGCTTCGCCGCGGCTCCCGAGGCCGCGGCGCGCGCGATGCATTCGGGACCGGCATGCGGCGCACGAAGATCCTCACGGCCCTGTTCGGTGTCTCGCTCCTGCTCTCGTCGTCTGCGGTCGCGCTCGGCTTCGCGCGCGCGCACGTCGAGCCGACCCCCGCGCAGACGCCGCCGTACCCGGGTCCCACGCCGGGCCCGGTCCCGACGCCGCCGCCCTTCCCGGCGCCGACGCCGGTGCCGACACCGAGCCCGACCCCGACGCCGACGCCTCCTCCTCCGCCTTCGCCGATCCTCGACGCCGGCCGCTGACGCTCATCGCATCTGCTACGCTCGCTGCATGTCCCGGAAGACGCAGGTCGCGCGCGGTCCGTTCGTCGCCAGCCAGCTGCGCTCGGGCGATCCGTACGAGCTCTCGAACGGACACCCGGTGCTCTGCCTGCCGACGGGGCAGCGCGGCAGCACGCGGAACCTCGTCGGCGGCTCGGCGCTCGAGACCGATCCGAAGGTCGTGTCGGGCGGGGTCGATCTCGGCGTCTCGACCGAGCCAGGGATGCTCCGCGCCCCCGACATCGCGATCGGCACGATCGAGGACAAGCCGGGTTGGTCGGGGACAGCGCCGCCGCTCGCGGTCGAATACGCCGACGTCGGACAGGACGAGGAGGAGCTGGAGGCCAAGATCGTCGAGCTGCACGCGGCGGGCACGAAGCTCATCTGGGTCATCCGTCTGAGCGGGCCGCGTCGCGTCGAGGTCCACGAGCGCGGCAAGAAGATGCGCGTCGTCCCCGCGGAAGGAGTCCTCACGGCGCCTGGGATCCTCGAGAACCCGGTCCCCGTGACGGTGCTCTACGATCGCGAAGCGGCCCACGAGGCGACCCTCCGCAACCTTCTCCAGCGCAAAGGCTACGACGGCCTCGACGCCGTCCGAACGGAGGGCCGGGAAGAGGGACGCGTCGAAGGACGGGAAGAGGGACGCGTCGAAGGACGGGAAGAGGGACGCGTCGAGTCGCGCGTGGACACGCTGCGCGAGAGCATCCTGACCGTCCTCCAGGCACGCGGGATCGACGCGCGCGCGATCTCCGCGCAGATCGCCGCGGAGACGAACGTGACGAAGCTCAAACGCTGGCTCCTCGCGGCCGCGACCGCCTCCAAAGCCTCCGACGTCATCGCGCCGCGCTCGAAACGCTCTCGCTGACATCCTCTCGCTGTACCAGGACGGCGCGCTCCCGCGCTGAGCGCCTCAGGTGCAGACGCGCTGGCTCGTGCAGACGTCGCGGTAGATGCACGTCGTTCGACCGTACGACGTCGTGCAGATGCGCTGCGGGACGCAGCGATTGACGTAGGTGCAGACCGGCGTGCGCGTGCAGGTCACCTCGCTGCGGCAGACCCGGCGTCCGGCCTGGTACCAGCAGACCTGCGTCGTCCGGCAGTCGGCCTCGGCCACGCGCGGCGCCGCGACGAGCGCGACGCCGCCGAGCACGAGGATGACGGCGATGCGGCGGAGCATCAGAGCCACCTGCGATGGATGTGAGCGAGCCGGCCCGTGCGCGCGAGGTCGGCGAGCGCCTTGTCGACGGCGGCGAGGAGCTCCGGGTGACCGTTCGGCACCGCCGCGACGTACGACTCCGCGCCGGGCGCGACGGTCTTGGTGACGGAGTACGGCTTCGTGACGCTCCGCACGAGCTGATCGGCGATCGGGCGATCGGTCACGAGGTAGTCGATCTCCTCGTTGTCCATCGCGTACGCGACCTCCTGGTAGGTCGTGAACACGCGCTCGGTGCCCTTCACGTCGGCGGGGAGCTCGCTCGTCGTGCCGGCGACCTTCGCGATGACGGGGACCTTGCGCGTGATCTTGCCGGCGGCGAGGAGGACCTTGTCCGTCTTGAGGTACGGCTTCGAGAGCCCTACCTGACCGGCGCGCTCCGCGGTGTGCGAGAGCGACGCGACGAGCACGTCGCAGCCGTCCTCTTGCAGGCGCTTGATGCGCTCCGGCGCCGAGACCACCGTCCAGTCGATCTTGAGCGGCTGCTTGTAGTCGATGCTGATCTGCTCGACGAGCGCGCTCGCGAGCTCGACCTCGAGCCCTTGCAGGCCGGTGGAGGAGAACGAGCCGAACGGCGCGACGTCGGCGCGCACGCACACGCGCACGTGGAGCCCCTTGATGATGCGGTCGAGCGCGGAGCCGTCGGGCGCCTTCTGCGTCTCGGTGTCGAGATCGAAGAGCGGCGTGTCGCCAGTGAGCGGAGCGGGCGCGGCCGCCGCCGTCGTCGAGGCGATCGGCGGCGTAGCGTCCGCCTCTGCCTTCTCCTTCGACCGATCGCAGCCGAGGAGCGTCGCCCCGACGAACAACAACGTGATGATCCTCTTCATCCATCCTCCAGGCCGCCCGATCGATTCGAGAACGGCGAGGCCCGACGTTGCAGGCGCGAGGCCAACCCGCCGTCGCGCGACGACACGAGCGATCACGCAGAGATGGGCGCGCGCGCCGACCGCGGTTGTGCGTCGATCCGCGCTCCGTTGTGCACCTCTCCGCGCTTCGCGCTTCGCCCCCGATGAACGGCGCGCGCTAATTACCTTTCTCGCGGAGCCTCTTCCGCAGCGCGAGGGTCGCGGTGCGTTGCTTCGACTTGTCGACCTGGGTGCTGCGCTCTCGCGCGAGCTTGCGCCACGCCTCGAGGCGCTCCGGCGCGAGGTCGCCCGCCGCGACCGCCTCGCGCACCGCGCAGCCGGGCTCCGACTCGTGCGCGCAGTCGCGATAGCGGCAACGGGCGGCGTGCGAAGCGACGTCGTCGAACGCGTCGTCGACCTCGCCGCCGGGGAGCCACGGCTTCAGCTCCCGCATCCCCGGCGTGTCGATGAGCAAGCCGCCGCCGGGCACCGCGAAGAGCTCACGCCGCGTGGTGGTGTGGCGGCCGCGGCCGTCGTGCGCGCGCACCGCGCCCTCGAGCTGCGCGTCACGGCCGAGGAGCACGTTCACGAGCGCCGACTTGCCCACGCCCGACGAGCCGACGAACGCCACCGTCATGCCGCGCGGGATGCGCGCGCGGAGCTCGTCGAGGCCCGCGCCCGTCTTCGCGCTCGTGACGAGCGAAGGCGCGAGCGCGTCGGTCGTCTCGACGTCGGCGCCGAGATCGGACTTGCTGAGGACGATCTGCGCCTCCGCGCCGCCGGTCGCGATCGCGACGAGGTAACGCTCGAGCCGCCGCAGGTTCCAGTCCTCCGCCGACGTGACGACGAAGACGCGATCGACGTTCGCCGCGATCGCCTGCGGCTCGGAGCGATCGCCCGCGGCCTGGCGGAGGAACACCGTCCGCCGCGGGAGCACCTCCTCGACCACGTCCTCCGTCGCGCCGAGGAGCACGAAGTCGCCGACCGCGACGCCGCCGTCGATGCGGAGGAACCGCGAGCGGAGGCTCGCCTGCACCGGGCCCGCGGTGGTCCACACGTCGACGCGGACCGCGTGCACCGACGCGACGCGCGCGGGCCGCCGGCCGTCGTCCGGCGCGGGGCCGGGGAAGCCGAGCTCCTCGAGCGTCACCATCACGCCGCCATCACGAGGGCGGGAGCACGACGTTCGACTTCGCCTCGATCTTGTAGGCGAGGACGATCTCGCGCGTCGCGTGCGGCGCGATCGAGACGTCGAACGTCGCGAAGCCGTCACGCGCGTCGAACCGCATGTCCTTCGTTCGCTCGAGCGTGATCTCGACGTCCTCGACCTCGCTCACCGGGACGCGCTCGACGACGGAGAGCCCCTTCGCGCTCGACGAGAGGTTGGAGACGTAGAGCGTGACCTCCCGCTCCACGTGCTGCGTGCCGGAGATCGCGGTCGTCTTGCGCTTCTCCGTGACCTTGCGCCGGACGCGGAGCCCGTCGTCGACGCCGAAGCCGAGCTCGAACGGCTCGCCCGCGCCGACGAGCTCGGTCTTCGCCTTCCCCACGATCTCCGTCTCGCGGCCGACCGTGACCGGCCCCGCGAGGAGCGGCCCCGGCCCCGGCAGCGTCCCGTTCGCGCGCAGGTGCGTCGCGGACCCGAGCTCCGGGAAACACACGCGCTCGACCTTGCACGACACGACCCGCGCGCCGATCTCCACCCGCACCGGATGCCCGTCGCTCGCGATCGTCGCCGGCGAGCGGCCGTCGAGCCACTGCGCCTCGCCGCCGTCGTCGACGCCAGGCATCTCGTCGACGTCCCGCGTCCCCCGCGCCGCGCCGGCGACGTCGATCGCTTGATCGCGCGCCTCGACGACGACCTGTCTCCGCTCCATGTCCGACTTCTTCCGGCTCACGAGCACGTCCTCACGGAGGTGAGGCGCCGACGCGCTGCGCGCCGGCCGCGCGGTCGAGAAGCGGCAGCGGACGTCCTTCCAGGTCTCGCCCGTCGCCTGCCAGACCGTCGCGTACGAGGTGATCGTGATTTCACCGGCCGTACCGTCGGCATTCCGCGTGAGCCGCGCAAGGTGCTCCGGCCGCCAAAGTGCGCACGGCGTCCGATAGGTCACCTCGATCGCGACCTCCCGCTCGTCCGGCGCGACGATCTCGACCTCGGCGAACGCGGAGTACCGCGGCGTCCGCTGCCGAGCTTGTTCGAGCCGAACCTCGACCCGCGCGAGCTCGTCCCGCGCCTCGTGCTTCTGCGTTCGCTGCGCGGCGTAGGCGTCGAGGAGCTGGGTGTGCTCTGCGTCCAGCGCGGCGTACGCGCGCTCGAGCTCCTTCGCCGCCTCGCCCGCGCGGGACGGCACCGCCGCGACGGAGCCCACCCACAGCCCCAGCATCGCCGCGACGCGCGCGCCCTCGACGTGCGCGTTCGCCTGCGCGCGCTCCGCCCGCCCGAGCCGCTCCCGCGCGAGGGCGACCTCCTCCTCCAGCGCCGTCACCTCCGCCGCGCTCGCCGCCGCGACGTCCTCCACCGTGCGCCGCACGCGGCTGTAGACGACCTCGACGCCGCTCGCCTTGCAGACGAGGCTGCGATCGTCGACGAGGAGCGTGATGCCGTGCGCGTGCACGCGCGATCGCCCGGCCGGCACCTTGCAGCGCACGACGCGCACGACCTCGGCGCGGTCTTCGAAAAATGTGATAGCCGAGACCTCGCTATCCGCCCGCGTGATAGTGCTCTCAGCCACGGCGGCTCCCTCCCACGATGTCGAGCTTCGACGCGAAGACGAGGCGGTAGACGATCTCGAGCGACGCCGGCTTCCCCGGCGTCACCGCGACGTCGAAGCGTTGGCCGCCGCGCACCGGCTCTCCGCGCTCGGCCTGGTCGTACGCGACCGGCTGCGGCGCCGCCCGAACGAGCTTGATCTCGATCGCCTTGTCGTCGGTGACGGGGACGCGCTCGAGGACCACGACCTTGATCGGGTCCTTGATCGCCGAGGTCAGCTCGATGCTCACGGTGTGCGTGACCGCGAGCGAGCCGCCGAGGAGCCCCGCCGACTCCTCCTCCGCGCGGACGTTGCGCGCGACCTTGACCCGATCGTCGACCCCCATCCCGCACCAGAGCGTGCCGCCGCGATCGATCCGCGTCGACGTCGTCTCCGCGAGGAGGCTGCCGTCGAGGTACACGTCGACCGGCCCGCCGAGCAGCGCCTGATCGAAGGGGTTGATCACGTTCGCTTCGCGGTACACCTCCGTCGCCTCGCTCGGGACCGTGCGCCACGCGATGAGCACGTTGCACGGCATCGTCGCGACGCCGACGCGATGCACGCGACCATCCGACGGCACGTCCGCGCGCCCCGCCGCCTCGTAGCGATGATCGAACATCCCGCGCGACTCGAGCGGATCGACCCACCGCGCCTTCGCCGCTCCGCTCAGGAGCGAGACGTCGAGGTCGAACATCGTGCGATCGAAGCTCGATCGCTGCGGCACCAGCTTGCCGCGGCGCGGGTGCTCCGCGCCCGCGAGCACGAGCGCGTCGAGGTCGCTCCACTGCTCGCCGAGGACCAGCTCGGGCTCCGGCTCCGCCGCCGCCGCCGCGAACGCGCCGAGCTCGTACGCGTCCGCGCCGCCGTCACCTCCACCTCCACCTCCGCCGAACGCCGCGCCGAACAGGCCGGCCGACTTCGCCATCGCCGGCATCACCATTCCGGCCGGGGCGGGCACACCTCCGCGCGCGCGCATCGCCATCGGCGCTCCTTGCATCGCCGGCGGTGGAGGCGGGGGCGCGCCGGTGTCGGAGAGGGACATGGGCGCCGCGCCGGGCGGCGCCCCGAACGACGCCATCGCGCCTTCGTAGGCCTCCTTCTTCGACGGCCTCGCCGCCTCGAGGCGCGGCGCGCTCTCGGGCAACGCGCGCACCGCCGTCGCCTCGTCGTCGTCCGCGTCCGCCGGCGCGATCGTACGCGCGGGCGGCGGCCCCGGCACGATCGGCGGCAGCGGCCGGAACGCGAGGTACGCCGCGAACATGTCGTCGCCGCCGGCCGGCGCGGGGCGGAGCGGTCGTCGCTTCGACGGCTGCGCGCGGCCGAACCGCAGCGACGCGAGCTCGGGCAGCCGCGCGTCGAACACGAGGTCGGCGCTCGAGAGCGCGAGGAGCGCCGCGGTCCAGTCCTCGCCCGTGAGCTGCGCGACGAGCGCCTCGAACGTCCACGTCGCGCGCGCCCCCGCGTCCTCGATCCGCAGCGTATAGGACGGCCACCAGCGCGCGGCCGCGACGGCGTAGGTGACGAGGAGCTTCCCCGGCGCGCCGTCGCCGCTGACGCGAACGACGATCCGGCGCGTCGGCTGCTGCGCCCCCATCCGCTCTTGCGACGACGTCTGCGCGTCTTCGAGGCGCGCGGCGTCGATCGCGCGCTGCACGTCGCGCTGCTCCCGTTCGAGCGAAAACAGCCGATCGTCGAGGTCGGCGATCTTCGCCGCGAGGAGCTTCGCCATCGCGAGCGTCTCGGTGAAGCGCACGTCGATCGCGTCGCGCGGCCGCTTGCTCCCGTCGTGCGCGCGCAGCGCGGGGGAGAGCGCGCACTGCGCGAGCTGGTGACGCCGCGCCGCGAGGACACCGTGCTCGTCGACGAGCCGCTTGTGACGCGCGCGCAGCTCACGCACCTTCGTGACGCTCGCGCCGGGCTTCGCCTCCTTCGCCGGCACGACGACGCTGGTGTGCACCGCGACGACGAGCCGCTCGCTCCCTTCCAGCTCCGCGCGCGCGCTCCCTGCCCGCGCGGCGACGGTGACGCCGGGCACGGCGACGTCGACGATCCCGCCGCCGAGGTCGGCCGGGAGCGTCACCTCACGCGTGACGAGCGCACCGCGCGCGTGCACGACGACCTTCGAAACGGCGCTGGCGCACTCGATCTCCACGGAGCGAGGCTATCTGGTACCCATGGGGAGATGAAGCCGACAATCCGTCGCCTCGCCTGCGCGCTCGCCCTCTTCGCCGCGGCGTGCGACGAAAAGAAGGAAGAGAAGCCGACGGATCTCCAGCCCGCGCTGTCGGCCGTCGCGTCGGTCATCGCCTCGACGGGCCCGCCGATCATGTCCGCCGCGCCGGTCGCCTCCGCCCCGGCGCCGGCGACGCCGCCGGACTCCGTCGCCGCGCAACACGTCCTCATCGCGTACAAAGGCGCGAAGGGCGCCGACGCGAAGGTGACGCGCACGAAGGCCGACGCGAAGAAGCGCGCCGAGGAGGTCCTCGCGAAGGCGAAGGAAGGCACCGACTTCTCCACCCTCGTCGCGAAGTACTCCGAGGACCCCGGCAGCAAGACGCGCCAGGGCAGCCTCGGCAAGTTCACGCGCGAGAAGATGACGAAGCCCTTCTCCGACGCCGCCTTCGCCCTCCCCGTCGACGGCATCAGCGACATCGTGGAGACCGACTTCGGCTTCCACATCATCAAGCGCAACCAATGAGGCGGGCGGAGCCGGCGCGCGATCAGCGCATGCTCCTGACGGGCGTGAGCTGGGACCAGTACATCGCGTTGAGCGAGCTCTTCAACGGGCGGCCCAGCGTCCGGCTCACGTACATCGACGGGGTGCTCGAGATCATGACCACGGGACCGCTCCACGAGCGCCTGAAGACGCTCCTCGCTCGGCTCCTCGAGGTGTACGCGCTCGCGCGCGGCGTCCGCCTCCACGGCTACGGTTCGACGACCTACCGGCGGAAGGCGAAGAAGCGAGGCCTCGAGCCCGACGAGTGCTACTTCGTCGGTGAGGTCGACGGTCCGTTCCCTCACCTGGCGATCGAGGTCGCGATCTCGAGCGGAGGGCTCGACAAGCTGCCCGTCTATGCCGGCCTCGGCGTGCGCGAGGTCTGGATCTGGAAGAAAGGCCGCCTCACCGTGCACCGCTTCCAGAGCGGCACGTACGTGCCCGCGGTGCGGAGCGCGCTCCTCCCGGCGCTCGACCTCGAAGAGCTCGCGCGTTTCGCGACCATCGAGGACCAACCAGAGGCGGTCGCCGCGTACTTCACGCACCTCACACGCCGAACGACGCCGCGACGCGCAAAGAAGGCTCGCTCGCGGCGGTAGCGTCTCGCGGACGCGACACCGCGCGGCGTCCGGCAAGACGCGATCGTCCAGGGATCACGGCCCCGCGAGGCGGGTACGACATGTGCTTCGGCGGGTCGCATGTCCTCGTCTCCGCTCCGGTGCGTGCTGCTCACGGTCGTCGCGCTCGCGGCCGCCTGCAACTCTCGCGACGACGAGGTGGGCTCCTCGTATGCCGCGGCCTCGGCCACGGCGAGCGCCGAAGGTCGCGACCGCATCCCCGCCGGGTTCCCGATCGGCGTGCTCGACGAGGCGCTCGCCGGCGCCGAGAGGTTGAGCAAGCGGACGTACGACGCGACCGGCACCTACGACATCTGGTTCACGAGCGACGCCCCCGATCCGTCCGAGACGATGTACGGCTCGTACGACTCCGATCGCTCTCGCTTGTGGCTGAGCGCCCCGCGCGCCGGCCATCCCCGCTTCGACCTCGAACGTCAGGCCCGGCTCCTCTCGACGGTCGCCGTTCACGAGCTCGGTCACCACGTCTTCGACAACTTCATGCTCTCGCGCGACGGCGTCTGGGGAGCCTACGTCCGCGACGAGATCCGGAGCGCGACGCATCGCGAGACGGTGCGCTTCATGCTGCTCGCCTACGGGGAGCTCTTCGCGGACATCTTCGCGGTCATCCACTCCGGAGAGCCGACGATCATGCGCGACTACGCCGAGACGGCGCTGAGCTCCTCGCCGATGGACGTCGCGTGCCGAGACTTCACGACGGATTGCAGTCAAGAGCACGCGGAGACCTGGCGCGCGTCCTTGGACGCGGATCGCTCCCGCTCCGATCCCACCGCGTACAAGTACAACTACTTCGGCCCGGCCCGCGCGAGCTGGGGCGGCTTCGATCGAGAGCTCACGACCTTCGCCGGCAAACAAGACCTGCTCGCGACCATCGCTACCGTCATGGCGGAGGACTTCGAGGCGCGATTCACCTCCGCGACGACGACGCTCGCGTCGCTCGATCCGACGTCCCACAACCTCGATCTCGCGCAGCGCCTCGTGGAGGTGACGCCGTCGCCATAGCGCGTATACGATACTTTCTTTATTTGGGCCTCGCACTGACCTCGTCTCCACCAGCGAGGTCTCGGTGTGGGGCGTTTCGAGCGTCTTCTCCACCGGGAAGGTCCTCGAGCCGTCCACGCGCCGTGGTTGCGTGGTGCGTTCCTTCGTGCTTCGGTGACGTCGGTGCGGGGCGTGGTCCTTTCCGTCGTCGTGGTGCTCGGCGCGATCGCGGGAAGCGGCGAGGCGCGCGCGGCCGACGCCGGCGAGCCGAAGAGCGACACGAGCGACACGAGCGACACGAGCGAGGTGACGACGCTCGAGGCGCAGCTCGGACGCGAGACGAGCGAGCTCGCGACGTCCGACTGCGCCGCGGCGTGCCGCGCGCTCGCGTCGATCCAGCGCGCGGCGGACCGCATCTGCGAGCTCGAGCCGGGCCCGCGCTGCGCCGCCGCGCGCGAGAAAGCCGACGCGGCATCGAAGCGCGTGCGCGAGGCGTGCCCCGACTGCGCGCTCGCGTCCGCGCCGCCGAAGCCGCTGGACGAT
Source organism: Labilithrix sp. (assembly GCA_019637155.1). Classification (NCBI taxonomy): domain Bacteria; kingdom Pseudomonadati; phylum Myxococcota; order Polyangiales; family Labilitrichaceae; genus Labilithrix; species Labilithrix sp. The sequence goes on from JAHBWE010000029.1 coordinate 73,520, forward strand.
CGCGCGGTCACCCCCTCGCCGAGCGAGAGCCACCCCGCCGCGGCGCCCCCCCCCGAAGCCGAGCGCGGCGGCTGCCGCTCCTGCACCACCACCGCGCGCCCCCCCACGAGCGGCGACCTCCTCCTCTTCGCGGCCCTCGCCGCGCTCGTGCGACGGCGCAAGAAACGAGTGTAAGGCCCGCGGCGGAGCGGCGTTGGACGTGACCGGAGGAAAATCATGTCCAAACGCGCGCTCGTGACGATGCTGTGCGCCGTCCTCTTCATGCTCCTGCCGCGCGCGGCCCGCGCCGGCGGCACGCTCTACCTCGCGAGCGACGCGAGCGGAAACAAGGACACGAACGGGACCAAGGCGCTCGACACCGAGCTGCCGCTCGAACGGACCGACGTGGAGCTCGACGTCGCCGGATCGATCGTCGGCGCGACGGTCACGCAGCGGTTCAAGAACACGTACGACCGCCCGATCGAGGTCGTCTACGTCTTCCCCCTCGCGCAGCGCGCCGCCGTCGACGCGATGGAGATGAAGGTCGGCAAGCGCACCATCACCGGCAGCGTCGCGCCGCGCGAGGAGGCCCGCGCCGCCTACACCGCCGCGCTCCACGACGGCCGGCGCGCCGCGCTCCTCGAGCAGGAGCGCCCGAACATGTTCACGTTCTCGGTCGGCAACATCGACCCCGGCGCGTCGATCGACGTGAAGCTGCACTACTTCGAAGTCGCGCAGTACGACCACGGCACCTACGAGCTCGTCGTGCCGACCACGATCGGCCCGCGCTTCATCCCGGCGAAGGGCGTCCCCGACGCCGACCGCGTCACCCCTGGATACAGCAAGAGCTCCGGCGCGAAGATCGGTATCGTCGCGAAGATCGACGGAGGCGCCAAGCTCGAGAGCGTGTCCACGCCGGCGTGGGACACCGAAATCAAGCAGCCGACGGCCGGCGTCGCCGAGGTGAAGCTGAAGAACGGCGACCTCGAAATCCCCAATCGCGACTTCGTGCTTCGCTGGCGCCTCGAGGCGGACTCGTTCGCCTCCGCGCTCTTCACCCACCGCTCGCCCGAGGACAAGTCCGGCTCCGGCTACCTCACGCTCATGCTCGAGCCGAAGCACGACGTCGTCCCGAGCGAGATCGCCCCGCGCGAGCTCGTGTTCCTCCTCGACACCTCCGGCTCCATGCGCGGCCCGCCCCTCGCCGCCGCGGTGAAGGCGGTGAACCACGCGATCGACGAGCTGGGCCCGCACGACACGTTCCAGATCATCGATTTTGCCGATACCGCGTCGACGTTCGCGCCGCGGCCAATCCCGAATACGCCGGAGAACCGCCGCCGCGGCCACGACTACATTTCGCATTTGCGGGCGAGCGGCGGGACGAATCAGCTCGCCGGGATCCACGCCGCGCTCTCGCTCCCCGGCGACGAGAGCCGCACCCGCTACGTCGTCTTCATGACCGACGGGTTCATCGGCAACGACGCGGAGGTCATCGCCCTCACGCGCCGCGAGATCGGCCGCGCGCACGTCTTTTCGTTCGGCGTCGGCTCGAGCGTCAATCGCTATCTCCTCGACGAAGTGGCCATTGCCGGCCGCGGCTATGCCGAATACATGCGCGGCGACGACGCGGCCGAGCTCGTCGATCGCTTCTACACGCGTATCGGGCTCCCGTTCCTCACCGACATCGAGATCGACTGGGGCGGCCTCGCGGTGACCGACACGCGGCCGACCGCGCTCCCGGACCTCTCCGCGCTCTCGCCGCTCGTCCTCCACGCGCGCTACACGAAGCCGGGCGAGGGCGACGTCACGATCAAGGGCCGCGTCGGCGGGAGGCCGCGCACGCAGAAGCTCCACGTCGTGCTCCCGGCCGAGGCGCGCGACCACGGCGCGATCGAGAAGCTCTGGGCGCGCGAGACGATCGCGGGCCTCGAGCGCGTCCCGCGGGCGAAGTTGAACGTCGTGGAGATCACGCGCGTCGCCGTCACGCACGGTCTGATGAGCAAGTACACCTCGTTCGTCGCGATCGACTCCGCCGGACCGGGGAACGACCACGGCTCGCCGCTGCTCGTGAACCAGCCGAGCCAGGCCCCCGCCGACCTCGACCTCGAGTCGGCCGGCGGCCGCGTGCTCCACGCCGAGCCGATGGAGTCGCACGGCGAGCGCTACGCGCTGATCGACGCCGCTCCCCATCACGGCGGCTGCGCCGGCTGCACGACCGCCCCCACCCCGCGCAGCCCTTCCGCAGCGCTAACCCTCGCGCTCGCGTTGCTCGTACTCATTCAACGTCGACGACTGACGCGCCGAGGCCGCTTCGATCAGGGGCCCCAGAAGCGGCCGCACCGGCGGTCGCGAAGCGACCCTAGCGCTCCGCGCGAGGGCCGTGTCTGGGGTGGGGGTGTCGGGGGCGAAGCCCCCGACGTCAAGTGCCAGTGAACTTGGCGTCGCGGCGTTCGAGGAAGCTTTGCATGCCCTCCATCGCGTCTTCGCTCGTCATCAGGGCGCGGGCGCGATCGAGGAGGCGGAGGGCCTCTGCCGCTTCGCCGTCGGCGAGGGCGCCGCGCACGGACGCGATCGTCGCGCGCACCGCGAGCGGGGCCTGCGCGGCGACGCGCTCGGCGTAGGCGGTCGCGCGCGCGAGCAGCTCCGCGCGCGGCACCACCTCCTGCACGATGCCGGCGCGGAGCGCCTCGTTCGCGTCGAAGACGTCGCCGGTGAGGAGGTGCTTCATCGCGTTGCCGTAGCCCGCGACGGCGGGCATACGCAGCGTCGCTCCGCCGAACGGGAAGATGCCGCGCTTCACCTCCAGCTGCGCGAGCTTCGCGTCGTCCGCCGCGAACCGCACCTCGGTCGCGAGCGCGAGCTCGATCCCGATCGTGTAGCAGTAGCCCTGGATCGCGGTGACGATCGGCTTCGCCGCGCGCCGCGGGCCGAGCCCGAGCGGATCGACGCTCCCCGCAGGGAACAGCGCGCGCCCGGACGCCACCGCGGGCCCCACCTCCGCGAGGTCGAGGCCCGCCGTGAAGTGATCGCCGTGCGCGAACACGACCGCGCACCGCAGCGACGCGTCGTCGTCGAACCGCGTGTACGCCTCCGCGAGCTCGTCGAGCATGAGCAGGTCGAACGCGTTGCGCTTCGCGGCGCGGTTCAGCCCGATGAGCGCGACGCCGCTCTCGCGCGCCTCGTAGGTGATCCTCTCCATCTCGACAATCTAGCCCGAACGGCGCGGCGCCTACCCTCTCGGGGCCCGGGGCGGCGCCCCTCTCGACTCAAGAGAGCTTCTTGCCCTTGAGCAGGTCCGCGAAGGTGCCGAGCGACTTCGGCGTCGCGACCTTGCCCCGCGCGGCCTCGAAGTCGGCGCGCTCGGCGGCGTCCTGCGCGCCCTTGATCGAGAGGCGAAGCTTGCCCTCGCCCGTCTCGAGGACCTTCGCCGTCACCTTCGTGCCTTCGGGGAAGGCCTTGCGGAGGTCGGTGCCGCGCGGGACGCCGAGCTCCACGTTCGGGACGAGGCCGCGACCGGCGCGGCCCTTCGTGCCCTCGACCTGCACGAAGATGCCGTACGTCTCGATGCGCTCGACGGTGCCGGTGACGACCGCGTTCACCTTGAGGTCGGCGCTCGTCTGCTGGATCGTCGCCCCGACCTGCGCGTCGTCGGGCGCGGGGACGAGGCCGATCTTCTTCGCCTGACGGTCCATCTTCTTCACGACGACGCGGACCTCTTCGCCCTCCTCCGCCTTGAAATCACGCCCCAGCTCCGAGACGTGGAGCAGGCCCTCGACCCCGGGCGCGATGCGGACGAAGCGGCCGAAGTCGGTCGTCCGCGTCACCGTGCCGAGGACGACGCGGCCCTCCGCGAGGTCGAGGCCCTCCCACGGATCGGCCGCGAGCGCCTTGAGCGAGAGCGAGATCTTCTTCTGCGGGCCGCGGCCCTTCTTCTTGCCGTCCTTCGCGTCCGGCTCGGCGTCCTTCACGCTGACGACCGAGACCTCCACCACGTCGCCCGGCTTGAGCGCCTCCGTGATCGCGACCGAGCGATCGTGCGAGATCTCCGAGCGCGGGATCATGCCCTCGACGCCGCCGAGATCGATGAACGCGCCGAAGTCGCGCACGCTCGACACGGTGCCCTTGAGCACCGCGCCGGGGACGATCTCGCTCATCGCCTTCGCCATCGTCTCGCTCGCCTCGCGCTCGAGGAGCGCGCGCCGCGACACGACGATGTTCTTCCCGCCCTCCTTGAAGTCGGTGACGACGAAGCGGAGCGACTGGCCGATGAGGTCGTTCATGTTCTGGACGAAGCGATCGCTCGCCTGCGACGAGGGACAGAACGCGCGCGTACCGCCGCCGAGGTCGACCTCGAGGCCGCCCTTGTTCACGCCGGTGACCTTGCCCTCGACCGCGACCCCGGTCTCCTTCGCTTGCTCGATCGCCTGCATGTTGCCGGGGCGGCCGATCGAGCGGCCGAGGCGGACGCCGCCGCTCGCCTCGTTCACCTCGACGACGTGCGCGCGGATCACCTCGCCGACCGCGACGTCGATCTCGCCGTCCGCGTTGCGAAGCTCGCTCGCCTCGATGAACGCCTGCTGCTTGCCATCGAGCTCGACGAAGACGAGGTCCTTGCCGATCTGCACGACGACCGCCTCGAGACGGTCGCCCACCTTCACTCGCTTTCGCCGGCCGCGCGACATGTCCGCCGCGCCCTGCGCCTCGAACAGCGCTGCGAAAGAATCCCCCATCCCACTTTCCGTCTTTTCGGAGCTCATGTGACAGAAGCCTCCTTAGCACGTCGGCGGGCTTGCGGGACTTGGCCGAGCGGCTAGCCTTAGAGGCTCGACATCGTTTCTCGCACCGACGCCCTCTCCACCGGGATCGCGTTCCACGCGACGGGTGTCCAAGAAGAGAGGAGAGGCGCATGACGAACGAGAATCGCATCTACGTGGGCAACCTGTCCGACGAGGCGACCGCGAGCGAGCTGCGACGCCGGTTCGAGGAGTGCGGCGACGTCGCCGACGTCGAGCTGGCGGTCGATCGCGGGAGCGGTAAAAAGCGCGGGTTCGCCTTCGTGACGATGAGCTCGGCGGCCGGGGCGCGACGCGCGATCGAGCAGCTCGACGGGGCGATGTTCGAGGAGCGCCCGCTCCGGGTCCTCGAGTCCACCGACGAGGAGAAGCGTCGGGACGGCAACGGGCGCGGCAAGCGCGAGGTCGCGCGCCGGGCGCGCGTGGTCTTCCAGCACCGCGACAGCACGAGCATGCAGTACGAGGTGGAGTGCGGGGTCGAGTCCCTCACCTTTCGGATGGTCCCCACCGAGTCCACTGGCAGCGGCGAGTCGTGGCGCATCGAGGCGGCCTCGAAGGGCCAACCCGACCGCGTCGTCGCGGCGACGGCCAGGTCGCGGCGCGCCGCGTTCGACGAGGTCGAGCGGTCGTGGGGTGGGCCGACGCTCGACTGGCGCGCGATCGACGAGGCGCTCGCGAGCGTGAGGGCGATCTGATGAGCGGCGGCGACGTCGAGCTGACGCAGCACGGCATCCTCACGAAGGATGGGATCCTGAAGCTCCTCGAGCCCGGCGCGCTCGACCCGGCGACCGTCGCCGGGCGGCGCATCCGTTGGGCATACCGGACCACGCGCGGCGACAGCGCCGAGACGAAGCGCGTCTCCGACGAGCTGAAGCGCCGCCACCTCGAGCTCGGCGCCTTCGAGGTGCTCGTGCATCGCGGGCCGTGGCTCGAAGACGCTCCCATTTGAGGGACTTGCGTTCGCGCGGCAATGACTGAAAAGTAGGCGGCGCTTTGGCCAAGCCTCTCGCCGCGAAGTGCCCGACCTGTGGCGCAAACTTGCCGGTTGTCCCCGGCGCGTTGCAGGTCACGTGCCGCTATTGCCAGAACGTCATCACGGTGCAGGTGCAGAAGGCGCCGCCGAACGTCACCCCGTTCGGCATGCCCGGCGGGATGCCGTCGCGCACGCTGTACGTCGATCCGGCCGCGATGGCGGCGGCGCAGCGCGCGGGCAAGATCAGCCTGGGCGTCTTCCTCGTCATCTTCGCGCTGCCGTTCATCATCGGCATCGGCGCCGCGGTCGGACCGTGCGCGATGCGCTCGTGCAAGGGCGCGATCCGTCCGTTCCCGATCTCGTGCGGCGTCAACGAGGAGGTCCAGGTCTCCGGCACGTGGGAGGGCAAGGGCCCGATCGTCGCGAGCGCCGGCGTGAACTGCAAGATCCGGATCAAGGACTCGAAGCTGAAGGCGCCGGTCTTCATCGACTCGAGCGCGACGAACCTCGAGGTCACGTTCGAGAACGTGCAGATCGAGACGACGGAGACGATGTTCCGAGGCCCCACCAACGTGAAGCTCCGCGCGAAGGGCAGCACGTTCGTCGCGCAGGGCGACGTGTTCGATCTCGACTCGAGCGCCGACTTCACGCTCGAAGACACGACGGTCGAGAGCAAGACCGGCTACGCGATCAAGACGAAGCCGAACTACAAGCTGCGCGCGACCGCCTCGAAGATCCGCGGCAAGAAGGGCGCCGTCGACACCTCGTCGAGCTTCAAGCTCGAGCTCCAGAAGGGATGCGAGCTGACGAGCGCCGACGGCCCCGCGGTCCGGGCGACGTCGGGGATGCAGGCCCGCATCGACGGCGGCAAGATCGACGGCGCGGGCGGCGCGTTCGTCACGCAGTCGTCGTTCGAGCTCAACGGCACCGGCGTCACGATCGCGAGCGCGAAGGACCGGGCGATCGCGACGACGTCGAGCTTCAAGCTCGAGCTCACCGACTCGACGGTGACCTCCGGCGGCGACGCCGCGATCGTGTGCGACTCGAGCTCCGACATCACGCTCGCCAACACCACGGTGCAGGGCACGGCGGGGATCGAGGGCAGCAGCGGCGTGAAGCTGAAGGCGACGAAGAAGTCGCGCGTCGTCGCGACGACCGGGATCGGGTTCGCGGGGACCTCGGGCCTCGAGGTGAACCTCTCCGAGGCGTCGATCGAAGGCGGGACGAAGGCGATCAAGGGCACGTCGAACGTGAGGGTCAAGCTCGCGCCGGGCTCGCGCGTCGCCGCGAAGATGGGCGCGATCGAGACCGAGTCGAGCTGCAACGTCGACGCGAACGGCGCCTCGATCGAAGGCGGCGCCGGCGCGGGAATCCTCACGACCTCGAGCCCCAACATCGCGGTGCGGTCCGGGGTGCTGAAGGGGAACCCCGCCCTCCAGACGTCGTTCGCGTACACGCCCGACCTCACCGGCACCCGCGTCGAGGGCGCGCAGGTCGTGAAGCGCTGATGGCGATCACCGCGCCGAAGCTCTGGCTCGACGGAGCGCTCGTCGACGCGAGCTCGGCGGGGGTCCCGCTCATGGGCCACGCGGCGCAGCGCGGCTCGCTCGTCTTCGACGTCGGCGCGTTCCACGCGACCGCACGTGGGCCGGCGCTGTTCCGTCCTCGGGATCACGCGCGCCGCTTCCTCCGCTCGACGCGCATCGTCGGCCTCGAGGCGAGCGTGACCGAAGAGGAGCTCGTCGACGCGGCGGTGGAGGTCGTCGCGACGAACGGCGCGACCGAAGGTCTCGTGCGCTGGAGCGCGTTCTTCGCCGCGGCGGAGTCCGATCTGATCCCGCGCTCGTCGGCCGCGCGCGTCGCCGTCGCGGCGCAGCTCCTCCAGGATCCCCCGCGGAGCGCGCCGCTCTCCGTCGCCACGTTCGAGGACGCGCGCAAGGCGGGGCCGAGCGCGCTGCCGCCCGACGCGAAGGCTGCCGCGGCGTACCTCGGCCCGATGCTCGCGCGCCGCCGCGCGATCGCGGCCGGCGCCGACGAGGTGGTCCTCCTCGACGACGAGGGCTTCATCGCGGAGGGCCCGATCGCGAACGCGTTCTGCGTCATCGGCGGGACGCTGTGGACACCGCCGCTCGGCCGCATCCTCCCCGGCATCACGCGCGACACCGTGCTCACCCTCGCGCGCGCGGAGGGGATCCCTGTCCGCGAGGAGCCGCTCGCGCGCGCGGCGTTCGTGAGCGCGGACGAGGCGTTCCTCAGCGGCACGTCGCTCCCGCTCGCGCCGATCGGCGTCATCGACGGACGCGCGCTGCCGGCGCCGGGTCCCGTCACCGCGCGCCTCCTCGAGCTCACGCTCGCGGCGCGACGCGGCGCACGCGACGAGTGGAGCGTCTACATCCGCGATCGCCAGAACGCGATCGCCTCGTCGAGGTAGGCCTCGCGCGCGCCGTGCCCGGTCGCGAGCGCGCTCGCCTTCATCGGCCACCCCGCCGTCTTGAGCAGCGCGGCGAGCCGCTTCGCGCCGCCGACCGACGGGTCGGCCTCGCCCCAGCCGACGTAGAACGGCGCCTTCTTCGCGGCGGGAGCGATCCCGGCGCTCGGCGACCCGCCCGACGTCGCGCCGTAGCCGTCCGCCTCGAAGGCGCCCGCGAACGCGAGCATGCTGAGGAAGTAGGCGCCGCTCGAAGAACCTGCAAGATACACGCGTTTGAAGCGGTACCCGAGCGCGCGCTCGAGCGCCTTCCGCTCCTTCGTCCACTCCTCGGTGAGCGGCGCGGCGAGCTTCGCGTAGTCGCTCGGGGTCGTCGGCCAGGCCCACCAGTCCTTCGCGTCCTTCGGACCGATGCCGAGGCGCCCGCGCGGGAGCAGCGCCGTCACGCGCGCGCGACGCGCGACGTTGCCGACGACGCGCTGCACGTGCTCCTTCGACGTGCTGCGCACCGGCGTCTGCGGGACGATCCCCGCGAGGTAGATGAGGAGCTCCGCCGGCTCGTCACCCGCGTCGCCCTCGGGCAGCAAGTAACACGTCGTCTCGTCGAGCCCGCGCCAGCCCTCGAGACACCAATCCGTCTTCACGTCGGGCAGCACGCGCGGCTCGGGCTCCTTCGCTGTCGCTGTCTCTGTCTCTCTCTCTGTCTCTGTCGACGCGTCGGCGACGGCCGCCACCGCGACGGGAGCCGGCGCCGGCGGCGCCGCGTCGCGCCGGCATGCCACGAGGAGGAGTAGAAGGACCCGCGCGCGCGCCACCTCGATCAATGTGCCCGAATGCGCCAAGGTGAGCCAGCCGCTGGAGCGCCGAGCTCGCAAATTCCCGGAAAACCGCGCCCGCGCGAGCGGCATACGTCGTGCTTTCTCATCGTGCATGAGCCCGCTCGTCCCCTGTCCGTCCTGCGCGCGTCACGTTCGTTCGAATGAGCCTTGCTGCCCCTTCTGCCAGAGCGAGCTGCCGGTGGGGCTCGGAGGCCGCGCCGTCCCGAGCGCGACGCGGCGGCTCGAGCGCCTCGCGGCGTTCACGTTCGCGGCGTCGCTCGCGATGACCGCGTGCGGTGGCAAGGAGGCCGATCCGCTCGGCTCCGGAACCGGCGAGATCATCGGCGAGAACGACGACGACGACGATGACGACGACGGCTCGGCGATGCCCATGTACGGCATGCCCGCGCACCCCGACGACGCAGGCGCCGCCGCCCCCATGTACGGCATGCCCGCCCCCCCCGACGAAGACGCCGGCGCCGCCGCCCCCATGTACGGCATGCCCGCGCACCCCCTCGACGGCGGCGCCGCCGCCCCCATGTACGGCATGCCCGCGCACCCCCTCGACGGCGGCGCCGCCGCCCCCATGTACGGCATGCCCCCAAAGTAGCCCCCGATCGCACGCCCGCAGTATCGACCGGCGCCCCAGACGCAGCCGCGGGGCCACACGCCCTCGCGACCCTCCGACCGGGGCCCCAGAAGCGGCCGCGAATGCGGTCGCGAAGCGACCCGAGCGCTCCGCGCGAGGGCCGTGTCTGGGGTGGGGGTGTCGGGGGCGAAGCCCCCGACGTTGAGAGAACATGGTACCGTCGCCCGTATGGCTGCCACTCGGCACACCTACCTCATCGATCCGCGGTTCCAGCTCAAATGGACCGGCTACCTCGTGGTGGTCGTCGTCCTCGTGATGGCGGTCCTCGGGTTCGTGATCGCGCGCGTCGCCGGTCGTGCGTCGGACACCGCGAGCATCGCGGTGCACCAAGCGGAGAAGGCGTACGAGGAGTCGAAGTCGAACAACATCCTCACGCGGCGGACGCTGGAGCTCGCGGGCGGCGACAACCCCGCGCTCCAGGCGGTGATGAACGAGTCGCTCAACGACGTCGACATCCAGTCGGAGAAGAACCTCGCCGACGTGCGGCGCCGGCAGGAAGACATCGCACGCGACCGCCGCAACATGCAGCTCCTGCTCGGCGGATCGGGCGTCGCGCTCGTCGCGCTGCTCCTCCTCATGGGCATCGTCATCACGCACCGCATCGTCGGGCCGGTGCACAAGATGAAGCGGCTCCTCCGCCGCGTGAGCACGGGCCGCCTCGTCATCGAGGACCGCCTCCGCCGCGGCGACGAGCTCGAGGACCTCTTCGACACGTTCCTCCAGATGACGTACTCGCTCCGCGCGCAGCAGCTCGCGCGCATCAAGACGCTCGACGGAACCCTCCGCCGCGCCGAGGCGAGCGGCGCGCCGGAGGAGGTCGTCGACGGGATGCGCGCGCTCCGCGCCCAGCTCGTCCTCGGGCTCGAGCCACGCCGTCCCTCCATGCGTCCTCCCGCGCCGTCCTCCCTCCGATGACCATGACCGACAGCAAGCTTCCGCCGGCGCGCGCGCCGATGGCGACGATGAGCTCGATGACGATGGTCGACGTCGTCTCGCAGGCGATCGACCACCTCGCCGGCGCGTTCGAGCGCCACGGCTACAACCCGACCCCGATCATCGACCTCGGCGTCCTCGTCGTCTCCGCCGACGGCCGCGTCGACGAGCACGAGCGCGAGGTCCTCCTCGACCTCTTCCAGACGCTGCTCGAGACGAAGCTGTCGCCCGACCTCGTCGACAACCTCGTCTCCGCCTGCCTCCAGGTGATCGAAGCGGCCGGCGCGGAGGCTCGCGCGCGCCTCGTCGCCGAGATCCTCGTCGACTGCGACGCGGTGGAGCCCGGCATCCTCGTCGCGCTCGCGGTCGCCTACGCGAGCGAAGGCCTGTCGAAGGAGGAGCGCGTCGTCATCGAGCGCATCGCTGACTGCGCGCGGCTCCCGCGCGAGCGCCTCGAGGTGCTCATCGCGAAGGTCGCGGCGAAGGCGAGCGGCGATCCGACGAGCGTGCGCTCGCTCCTCGCCGCGACGCCGGTCAACGATCGTTCGACGCCGCGTCCGGCCGGTCGCAAATGATCGTGCCCGCCACGTTCGACGCGGTGGCGGCGGCGCACGCCGCGCCGAAGAGCTGGAGCTGACCGAACTCGCGATCGATCCAGTCCCAACCGCCCTCGTGGTCAGGATCGCGCGGCACGTCGAAGCCCGCGACGTTCACGGTGATGAAGTCGGGATCGTTGGGCGACGACGGCGTGACGTAGGAGCACTTCGCGACGCTGTCGCGCACGACGCCGAACGCGGCGCGCAGCTCGGCCGGGGTCTCGGCGGGGTAGTAGCGCGGGACCGCGTTGCGCGGGCGGCCGCCGGCGATCGCCATCGCGTCGAGCGTGCTCGCGAAGCCGCCGGTGACGCCGATGCCGACGACGTACACCGGCGTGTTCCGCTCCTCTGCGATCTCGCGGATGATCGAGACGGTCGCGGCGTCGTCGAGGCAGTTCGAGCCGTCGCCCGGCCCCGACGCGTTGCACGGGTTGCCGGGGGTGACCGGCGCGGTGCACGTGCAGCTCGCGGGCTCGAGGTCCTGGTTGCAGTTCGGCGCGCCGTCGGTCGCGACGAGGATCGCGCGCGCGACGGAGCGGCGGCCGGAGGACTCGCGCGCGGCGAGCTCGATCGCGCGCGCGGTCGGCGTGCCGCCGATCGGCGTGGCGTCGCGGAACACGCGCAGGATGTTCTCGGCGTTGTCGAGCGCGGGCGCGATCGCCGCGCCCTCGGGGTCTTGCTGGCAAGCGCCGGGAGCTTCGCCCGACGCGTTGAGCACCGGATAGAAGCGCGCGCCCATCGCGATCTCTCCCGAGAACGGGGTGATGGTCTGGTCGAGCGCGTCGCGGAGCGCGGTCCAGCGCGACGTCACGCCCGGCTCGGCGACGACGTTCTGATCGAGGCGGTAGAGCATCGACCGCGATCGATCGAGCACGAACATGATCTGCGAGGTCGCGGGCGTGAACGGGAACGTGCCCGGGACGCAGCCGGTGGGCTCCTCGATCACGTCCGGCACCGAGACGTCGGGCGTGGCGTCGACCTGCACGTCGATGCTCGCGTCGATCGCGATCGACACGTCGACGCTCGCGTCGACCGCGATCGACACGTCGACGTCGGGGCCGAACAGTCCCGTCCGCGCGCCGCAGCTCGCGAAGGCGACGAGGACGAGCGACGCGCCGGCGCTTCGAAGAAGCAAGCGGCGCGCAGCGGAGCGACTCACGGCTCAAGCTTCCTCCAATAACCCCTCCGCGTCGAATGGTTTGCGCCGTATTTCCGCGCTGCTTTCCTCGACGGAAACGATGCAGTCCGCAGCACGACCTGGTCGCGACGTTCACGGCGCGGCATGGAGCGCGCCATGAACACGACGCGTCGTCAGGTCCTCCGTTCCGCCGGCATCTTCGGCGCGCTCTTCCTCTCGCGCGGCCTCGTCGCGTGCGCGCTCCCCGGCGCGGGCGAGCCGGTGGGCGGCAGCAGCGAAGCCCTCGTCGCGTGCGGCGACGCGGTCATCGGCCAGAACCATGGTCACGCGCTCGCGGTGCCGGCGGAGGACGTCGCGGAGGGCGCCGACAAGACGTATTCGATCCAGGGCGGCTCGTCGCACGATCACCTCGTCACCGTGACGGCCGCCGACTTCGCCGAGCTCGCGACCGGCGCCTCCGTGACGATCGCGTCGACGACCGACGTCGGGCACCGCCACCCCGTCACGGTGACGTGCGCAGCGAAGCCAGAGCCGAAGCCAGAGCCGGACGGCGCGACCGCGGCGACGATCAGCGCGAACCACGGCCACGCGCTCGTCGTCCCGACCGAAGACGTCGCCGCCGCCGAGACGAAGACGTATTCGATCCAGGGCGCGTCCTCGCATCCGCACATCGTCACGCTCACCGCCGAGGACTTCGCCCAGCTCGCCGCCGGCGCGACCGTGACGACGGCGAGCACGACCGACGCCGGCCACGCGCACTTCGTGAAGGTCATCTGCGCGTAGTAGTCTGCGCCGGCCATGCGCCGTTCTTCCTTCGTCCTCTGCCTCGCCCTCTTCGCCGGCTGCCGCTGCAACGCTCCCGACGAGAAGGAGCTGCCGTCCGCCCCCGCGAGCGCGACCACGGCCGCAACGAGCGTCGCCGCGGTCCCGCGCCCGACTCCCTCCGCGGACCCCACCGCGCCGGTCGAGTGCGGGCCGGACATCGGTGAGCTCGACGTCCTCGGCAGCGCCCCGGTCGTCATCCTCGGAGAGCTCCACGGCCTCCGCGCCGCGCCGATCTTCGCCGCCGACCTCGCGTGCCGACTCGCGCTCCAGGACACGACGAAGACCGTCACGCTCGCCCTCGAGCTCCCGACGGACGAGCAGCCGCGCATCGATGCGTTCATGAAGTCGAACGGCGGCTACGGCGCGCGCCACGACCTCCTCGCCGGACCTTTCTGGACCGGCTCCCAGGACGGCCGCTCCAGCGTGGCGCGTGTCGACATGCTCGAGCTCGCGCGCGGCTACGCGCAGCGCGGCGTGCCCCTTCGCGTCGCGACGTTCGACGTCGACGGCGGCGTGCCCGCCAAGCGCGACGAAGAGATGGCGAAGCGCGTCGTCGCGCTCGCGGAGGAGAAGAAGGGTCCCGTCGTCGTCCTCGTCGGCAACCTCCACGCGCGCACGCAGCCGAGCGGGAACCAGAAGTGGATGGGCGAATTCATCCGCGACAAGATCCCGAACGTCGTCTCCTTCGACAACCGCTACGGCAGCGGAACGGCGTGGGTCTGCATCCCGGGTTGCGGCGAGCACCCGATGACGGGCCACGACGACGACGCCGCGACGAAGTGGCACTTCGAGCGCTTCTCCACCGTCGACGACAAGGGCTTCGCCGGCGCCTGGCACATCGGCCCCGCGAAGGCCTCGCCCCCGATCGTCCCGAAGAAGTAGCGCTACGCCTCGACCTCGGGCGCTCGCCCCCAGGCGGCGGCGAGGCGGCTCTTCAGCTTCAGGTGCGGGCGCACCGCGCCGATGAAGGTGGCGACAGCGTCGCGGACCGCTTGTTCGTCGGCGGTGCCGAGGCCGCGGCCGGCGAACGCGATCTTCTCGACGATCGTCGCCGCGTCGGCGAGGCCTGGGGCGTCGCAGCCGAGGGTGTCCTTCAGCTCCTTCTCCGCGCGCGCGGCGAAGTCCGTCGCCGTCTCGCCGGCGCTGGGCTCGATGCCCGCGACCGCGAGGATCGCGAGCGCGCGGCGCCAGTGGTTCATCACGCGCGCGGTCGGGGCGACGGGCCAGAGCGGCTTCTCGAGGTGCTTGAGGAGGAACGCGCGCCGGATGGGAGGGAGCACGACGAGGTAGAGGAACAAGAGGATCGCCGCGGTGACGAGGAGCCAGAGCAGGATGTTCAGCCCCAGCTTCGCCGCCTCCGCGGCGGCCTCGGAGGCTCCGTCCGTGTCGGGCTCGCCCATCGGATCGCCGTCCGCGCCCTCGCCCTTGCCGCCCTGGCCTCTGCCCCTGCCCTTGCCGCCCGAGCCGCTGCCGCTCCCCTTCGAGACGGACTTCCCCTTGCCCTTCGCCTTCGCGCCCTTGAGGTCCTTGCCGTCGCTCTCCCCCTCCCCCTCGCCCTGCCCCTGACCACCGCTGTCGCCCTTGTAACAGACCTTCCCGTCCTCCTCTTTGCAGTCCGGCTCCTTCGTCCGGAAGAGGTACGGCGAGACGAGCGCCGTCGCGCCGAGGACGGCGAGGGTGAAGCCCATGAGCACGAGGATGCTGCCGCGGCCCGGGCGCGCGACCGCGACGTCCGGCTGCTCCGCCGCGCGCGGGCGCGCGACCTCCTGCCAGACCGTGAGCCCGAGCGCGTTGCGCGTCGCGAGGAAGACGAGCATCCAGAACACCCCGCCCGCGAGGCAGATGATCGTGAATGCGTCCCACACCATGTGCTTCGAGCCGCCGTCGAAGGTCTTCACCGCGCCGTGCGTGTTCATCCACACGATCGCGCCGCCGACGCAGAACATCAGCGGATACCAGGAGGCGACGACGTCGAGGCGGCTCGCGATTCCCAAATAGCCGCCGTAAGCGGCAATCACCGCTATCCAGAGGAACAGCACGACCGGGCCGAGCGCGATCCCGAGCCAGGTGCCGCCGATCAGCAAGAGGAAGAAGATGGCGGTGATCGGGACGAGGCGGAACCCCGCGAGGCCGAGCGCGTTGCCGGCCAAGTGGCCAATCGCGACCGCGCCGAGGATGCCCGCGAGGATCCCCCACGCGCCCGGCTGGAGCCCGAAGCCGCCGGTGCCGAGGACGAGGGCGCACATGAAACACGCGACGCCCCACATCGAGAAGACCGCGTACGAGAGGAGCACCGGCCAGGTCCGGCGCAGCGTCGCCTTCGCGCTCATGCCGACCTCCGCTGGCCCTGGTGCGCGTCGACGTGGTGCGACGAGCGGAGCGAGCCCTTGAGGCCGACGAGGCGATGGCGCCCCTCGACCAGATCGAGGCGATAGACCGCGTCGGGGCCGGCGAGGAGCGCGCCGATCGCGTTGTTGCCGACCGCGACCGCGCGCCAACGGAGCGCGACGCGGTGGGCGCGATCCTCGAGCCGCCGCTGCAGCGTCTTCACGCGCTGGAAGATGCCGTTCTCCTCTGCGCCGACAGGGTACGGGAGGAAGAAGACGCGCTTCATGAGCTCCTTCGCGCCGGCCTTGCGCCCGGTGTCGTCGTAGTCGACCCAGAGCTCCGTCACCGTGCGCGGCGGCGGTCCGAGCGCGTCGTTCGGCTCGTAGACGACCCACGTCGTCTCGCGCGCGATGCGCGACGGCATCGGCGGCGCGAGGCGCATCGAGACGACGATCGCGTTGTCGAAGGCGACCTGCTTCCGCGCCTCCCCCGCCTGCTGCGCGAGCTGATGCTGCATCCCGAAGTCGAGCACGTGCTCGATCGGGAAGCTGGTCTGCCACTCCGCGCGCGCCCCCGCGTCGAGGGCGTGCGCGTGGCTGCCGCTCGCGGCGATGACCTCCGGCCCGAGCTGCCCCGCGTCGGAGCGGCAGACCAGGAGGAGCGACACCTTCTCGCCCTGCTCGTTCAGGCGCTGCCCGATCGCGAGCCAGGCCTCGACCAGCGAGTCGAGCGCGTCGTCGATGACGGCGGCGTGGTTGAGCCACTCCGACGGAATCCAGGTATCGAGCGCCACGCAAACCCGTTTTGCGGAGGTCTCCTTGCTCTCCGGCGTTTTGACGATCATGCGCCCGGCGCGGAGGCTCATTTCCCAGTGAATGCGGCGCGTGTCGTCGCCGGCGACGTATTCGCGAAAACGGAAGAGGTCCTCGGTCGGGAATCGGTGCGGGCGGGAGAGGATGTCGGGCTCCTCCGTCGTCGACGGCGGCGGCGGGATGACCTCCGCGGGCCGCACCGCCGGCAAGACCCGCAATCGCGCGGTGGCGAGGGAGGCGACCTGCGAGCTCGTCACGCCGAGCAAATCGGTAAACGCGATTCGCATCGCGGGGGCGTCGTAGGTGCCGCGCGGGACGCGGCGGAGCATGACGTCGAGCGACAACCGATCTTCGCGCGACTTCGGCGGGATGACGTGGCGGACGTCGGTGTGGAGGCGCGGCGGCAGCTTGCCCTCGAGCGTGAGGAAGAACCCCGGCGGCACCGGCACGCCCTTCACCTCGAGCCGGTCCTTGACGATATCGCCCGCGCGCACGACGCCCGGCGAATACGAGCGATAGACCGCCGCTCCCCGCTCGAGGAGATCGTTCGAGAAGCGCCCCACCACGAAAGAGGTGAGGAACGACGACACCGCCGTCATCAAATAAAACGCGACGAGCGCGAGCACCGCGATGACGCCGAGGTCGGCCCATTTGTAAGCGAGGGAGAGGACGAGGAACCCGAGGCCGGTGAGGAGGAGGAGGAACCCGCGCGCGGTGAGGATGCTCGCCGAGCGCGCCCACGCGTCGAGGCGCGTCCGCGAGGTGAGGGCGTTGGCCTTCTGGAGCAGCTTGATCTGCGCGCGCGCCTTCCGCCACGTGCCGATGAGCTGGATGAGGAGGAGCGGCGCGAGGCAGATCGACGCGAGGCCGGCGAACGCGCCGATCGTCTCCTTCACCTGGCTCGTCTCGAAGAGCGTGAGGCCCGCGCTCACGATGACGTACGGCATCAGGAAGAGCACCGCGACGTTGCCGAAGATGCGCACCAGCGACTCCGCCGGCGTGTACGTGTTCTCCTCGAGCGGATCGACGAAGAGCTTGCCGCGCTTCCACGACCACACCACCGGCAGGCCGTGCTGATCGCGCGGCGTGCCGATGAGGAGGAAGAACCCGTCGATCCAGCCGAGGATCCCGAAGATGCCGCACGAGAAGACGCTGACGATCGCGTAGATCGCGCCGACGGCGTAGCTGCCGATCACCATCCGGTGCGCCCCCGCCCAGCCGAGGAACAGCCAGCACAGGAGCACCGCCTCCTTCGAGGTCGGCGACGTGGGCATCTGCCGCTTCGCGCGGACGTTCGAGAACTGCTGCTCCTGCTCCATCGAGGTTCTTCAGCGCGGGGCGGGGACCTGCCGGACCATGTAGTCGATGTACGAGCCGCCGCTGCGCTGGCCGGAGACGACGACGCGGTGCGCGAGGACGTCGACCGCGCAGCGCTGGAGGTCGTTCGGGACGACGTGGTCGCGCCCGTCGAGCATCGCGATCGCCATCGCCATCCGGAGCCACATCAGCGTCGCGCGCGGCGACGGCGGCGTGATGCAGGCGGAGTCGGAGCGCATCGCGGTGACGACGTTCACCGCGTATTGCTTCACCTGCTCCGCGACGTAGATCGACGGGAGGAGGCGCTGCCAGCCGAGGAACTCCTCTGCGCCGAGCACGGGCTGGAGCGCGTGGATCGCGACGTCCTTGCCCATGTGCACGTCGAGCATGCGCATCTCCGCGTCCGGCGGCGGGAAGCCCATCGAGATTCGGATCGAGAAGCGATCGAGCTGCGCGGCCGGGAGCGGGAACGTGCCGTCGTGCTCGAGCGGGTTCATCGTCGCGATGACGAGGAACGGCTGCGGCAGCACGTGGGTCGTGCCGTCGACGGTGCACTGCCCCTCCGCCATGACCTCGAGGAGTGACGACTGCGTCTTCGGCGTCGCGCGGTTGATCTCGTCGGCGAGGACGAGGTTCGCGAAGACCGGCCCCGGCACGAACTCGAACGCCTTCTTCCGCAGGTTGAAGACGTTGTTGCCGGTGATGTCGAGCGGGAGGAGGTCGGGCGTGAACTGGATCCGCTTGAAGGAGCAGTGGATCGACGCCGCGATCGAGCGCGCGAGCATCGTCTTGCCGACGCCGGGCACGTCGAGGAGGAGGACGTGACCGCCCGAGCACATCGCGGCGAGGACGCGCGAGATGACGTCGCTCTTCCCGAGGATGACGCGCTCGACGTTCTGGAGCACGGTCCGGAACTGCTCTCCGACGTGCGCGATCTTCTCGCGGTTCGGTCCCTGCGCCGCGCCCGGGTTGGACGCCATCGTTTGCGGAATCGGAGCCTGCTGCATTGTCGCCTGTCACCTTGCCGGAAAGAGGAAGAGGCCGATGCGCCGGAACCAGCGCTCGAACCGCCCAGAGTCGCCGAAGGAATAAAGCTCGGTCCATTCGCGGAGGCGCTCGGGATCGATCCCCCACGCCCGCGAGAAGCCGCGGATGACGCGCATCTCGCTCTCGTCCATCTGGCCGTCGGACCACGCCATCTGGAACATCTCTTCGAGCACGCGCTCGCGATCGTTCAACGTCGGCGGCGGGTCGATCTCGGTCGGCCGCCGCACGTGGATCTCGTCCGCGGTGAGGGGCGGGATCCCGCGCTTGTCCGCCGCGCGCTGCAGCATCGCGAGGTCGTCCGCGCTCGCCTCGCCGTCCGCCGCCGCGATCGCCGCGATCGCGTAGAGCTCGTCGCGCGCGGTGCCGTACTTGCGGATCGACATCGGCTGCGGGAGGCGCACCGTGCTCGGCGGCTTCTCCTCTTCTTCCCGCATCACCGCCGGCTCGCCCCCGGTCCCGCCCGCGCCGCCGCCGGAGAAGAGGTAGTCCGCGACGTCGAAGGTCGTCTCGATCCGCTCGCCCCGCTCGAACGCGTCGAGGACGCCCTCGACGTCCGGGAGCACGAAATACGCCTCGACGAGCTCGCCCGCGTGACGGAGCCCCTCCGCGCGTCCCCACGCGTCGAGCGCCGCCCGCATCTCTTCGCGCGTCGCCGGCGGTGCGCCGTCACCGCACACGTGGCACCGCGTCGAGAGGAGGACCTCGTCGTCCCAGGTCTCGATCGACGATCCTTCCACCGCCACGCGGCAGCTCTGGCAGTCGATACGGACCTCGAATCCCATGGGCGCCCGAAGCATAACCACTCGGATGCCCGTTCGGCGGAACCTTCCTCCTCCCGGACGCAGTAATCTGGGTCCTTGACCGGGACTCCGCCGGACGACCCCAGCGCGACGATCGACGATCTCCGTCCGATCGCCGAGCGCGTCGCAGCTCCCCTCCTCCTCGCCGGCCGCTACCAGCTCGGGCGGCTCCTCGGCGAGGGAGGGATGGGCGAGGTCCACGAGTGCCGCGACCTCGTCGTCGAGCGCGACGTCGCGCTGAAGACGATCCGGCGCGATCGCTCCGCGCGCCAGCTCGGGGTCCGCCTCTTCCGCGAGGCCTGCGTCCAGGCGCAGCTCGAGCATCCGTCCATCGTCCCGGTCTACGAGATCTCGCACGACGCGGCGGGGGCGACGTTCTTCACGATGCGGAGGCTCTCCGGCATCTCGCTCGAGAGCGTGATCGACAAGAAGCGCGCGCGCGATCCCGGCGTCGACGAGTCGGAGCGCTACGGCCACCACCGCCTCCTCGCCGCGTTCTCGGAGGTCTGCCTCGCGGTCCACTACGCGCACTCGCGCGGCGTGCTCCATCGCGACATCAAGCCGAGCAACATCATGCTCGGCGACTTCGGCGAGGTGTACGTCCTCGACTGGGGGCTCGCGAAGCTGCGACCGGAGGACGGCGGCGAAGAGGCGGCGATCGGTCCGCCCGGCGTCCGCCACGTCACCGCCGGCGGCGCGACGCTCGGCACGCCCGGCTACATGGCGCCGGAGCAGATCGGCGGCAACGAGATCGACGCGCGCGCGGACGTCTTCGCCCTCGGCGCGGTGCTCTACGAGATCCTCACCCTCGAGCCGCTCCTCGACGCC
Source organism: Labilithrix sp. (assembly GCA_019637155.1). Taxonomy (NCBI): domain Bacteria; kingdom Pseudomonadati; phylum Myxococcota; order Polyangiales; family Labilitrichaceae; genus Labilithrix; species Labilithrix sp. The sequence continues at coordinate 93,784 of JAHBWE010000029.1, forward strand.
GCCGCGATCGACGCGCGCCTCCGCCACGAGCCCGCGACCTGGGACGCGCGCGCGAGCCTGCGCGCCGACGTGCCGCCCGAGCTCGATCGCATCTGCGAGCGCGCGACGGCGCTGGCCCCCGCGGACCGCTACGCGTCGGCGCGCCAGCTCCGCGACGCGCTCGAGGCCTACCTCGACGGCGAGCGCGACGTCGAGCTGCGGAAGAAGCTCGCCGCTGCTCACCTCGCGCGCGCGGAGGAGGTCAAGACGAAGAACGCCGACGAGGCGCTGCGCGAGGTGAACCGCGCCCTCGCGCTCGCGCCGGACGATCCGCGCGCGCTCGAGCTCCTCGTCGAGCTGCTCGACAGCCCCTCCGCGACGGAGAAGGGACGCGCCGAGGTCGAGGCGGCCGGCATCGCGCGGCACCAGGGCGCGCAGCCGTTCGTCCTCTTCTTCACCGTGCCGTGGTTCATCGTCTACCCGATCATCCTCTACGTCCGCGGCATCCGCGACGTCGCGCTCGCCGCGCTGCCGCCGATGATGTGGCTCGCGGCGTCGATCGCCACCGTCGTCTCGCGCCGGATGAAGATCAGCGATCGCGTCCGCTTCCCCGTCGTCCTCTTCATGCTCGCGATCGCGGCGAGCACGGTGGTGACGGGGCCGCTCCTCCTCATCCCTTCGCTCATGACCGCCGCGGTCGGCACGCACATGCTCGTGCAGCCGCAGCGCCTCCGGCGGACGACGTTCGCCGCCGGCGTCTTCGCGCTCCTCGCGCCCGTCGTGCTCGTCTGGCTCGGCGTCTTCACGCCCTACACGTTCCCCGACGAGTCGCGCCTCGTCGTCCACTCCGTCACGCGCGCGATGAACGGATGGAACCTCGGGCTGTTCCTCACCGCGACCGACGTCGCGTTCGTGTTCGGCGTCTCCGTCTTCGCCGCGCTCTTCCGCCGCGCGATCGACCGCGCGCGGGAGGCGAAGGTCTTCACCGCGTGGCAGCTCTCGAAGCTCGTCTCCGGCGCGCCGGCGGCCGAGCCGACGACGCTGCCCGCGCCCGACTCGGCGCCGCTGCCTTCGATCGGCGGGGAGCGCGCCGCCTCGCCGCTCCGCCCGCACGACCGCACGACCTTCACCCGCGACCCCACGACCGAGACCGACTTCCCGCTCCTCGCGCTCGACGGATCGCGCTACGTCGACGCGGAGCCGATCGCGGAGGACGGCGCGACGCGGCTCGAGCGCGTGCGCGACCGCCTGATCGGCCGCGAGGTCGCGATGAAGCGGCGGCGCGACGACGCCGGCGTCCGCGACATCCATCGCGAGGCGCTCTTCCAGGCGACGGTGGAGCACCCCGCCGTCCCTCCGATCTACGACGTCGGCAGCGACGAGCGCGGTCCGTGGTTCACGATGAAGATCGCGCGCGGCAAGCGCCTCTCGGAGCTCCTCGAGGCGGGGAAGTTGCCGGGCCGGCACGAGCGGCTCAGCGCGTTCGCGAAGGTGTGCCTCGCGATCGAGCTCGCGCACTCGCGCGGCGTCCTCCACACCGCGCTCCATCCCGAGAACGTCGTGCTCGGCGAGTTCGGCGAGGTGCACGTCCTCGGCTGGAGCCACGCGAAGCGCCGCGACGACGGCGGCGACATGGTCCCCGCGACCGGCCCGCTCATGCAGAGCCGCCCCCTCGCCGCGCTCGACTACCTCGCGCCCGAGCAAGGCCTCGCGCCCGAGAAACATGACGACGGAACGATCGACGAGCGCACCGACGTCTATGCGCTCGGCGCGCTCCTCCGCGCGGTCGCGTCCGGCGCCGCGCCCTCCGCGCAGGCCGAGCTCCCCGCCGCGCTCGCGGAGATCTGCGAGCGCGCGACGAAGGCGGAGCCCTCCGCGCGCTTCCCGTCCGCGCGCGCGCTCCACGACGCGGTCGAGGCGTTCCTCTCGTCCGATCGCGACGACGAGCTCCGGCGCCAGCTCGCGGCGGAGCGCCTCGCGAAGGCGCAGCGCCGCGCCGATCGCGCGCTCGAGACGGGCGGCGTCACCGCGCGGGTGGAGGCGCTCCGCGAGCTCGGCCGCGCCCTCGCGCTCGCGCCCGATCGCTCGGAGGCTCTGCGGCTCCTCGCGCAGCTCCTCGCGACGCGACCGAAACGCCTGCCGAAGGAGGTCGAGCGCGAGCTCGAAGAGCAGATCTGGCGCGCGTCGGTGAAGCAGGGCCCGCTCGCGGCGTTGATCTACGTCGTCGCGTTCGTGATCGGGTTCCCGCTCTACGCCGCGATCGCCGGGATGCACTCGCCGGGGAAGGTGTTCGCGATCGCCGCGGCCTGGGCCGTCGCCGCGCTCATCGTGTGGCGGCAGAGCACCGCGCGCTGGCTCACCCTCGCGCCGTGGGGCGCGGTCGCGGCGTACGTCGCGCTCTTGCTCACGTCGTTCGTGCTCGGACCGTGGTTCATCGTCCCATCGCTCACGATCACGATCACGATGGTCTACGTCCTCGTCGTCCAGCCGCGCTGGCAGTACCCGGTCATCGCGTTCGGCACCGCGACCGTGCTCGCGCCCGCGATCCCGGTCTTCTTCGGGGCCTCGGACGTCATCGACGTCTACGGCGTGGTGGAGCCGACGTTCGAGATCCGCGGCGCGCTCCACATCACCGCGGCGACGTTCCACTTCGTGCTCCCCGTCGCCAACCTCCTCTGCGCCGCCGCCGCCGCGCTCTACGCGACCCGCTACCGCGACATGCTCGACGAGCTCGAGGCCGCGAACCGCGCGCGCGTGCACGCGCTGTCGCGGCTGATGTGATCACCCTGATGATCACGGGATCGGATCCGGCCTCACGCCGCGCGCGGCGGCGCGGTCGCAGCCGAGCGGCGCGGTCGCGGAGCCGTCGCTCGTCTTCACGATCTTGAACTCGACGCGGCGGTTCTTCGACCACGCCGACTCGTCGTGCCCCTCCTCGATCGGACAGTAGTAGCCGTAGCCCTTCGCGCGGAGGCGGCTCCGTTCGACGCCGCGCGAGACGAGCGCCTGCATGACGGAGTCGACGCGCGCCTGCGTCAGCGTGAGGTTGTAGCGCTCCGCGCCGCGCTCGTCGGCGTGGCCGGCGATCTCGATGAGGAGCAGCTCGGCGTGCTCCTTCATCGTCTTCGCGAGCTGATCGAGGATCGAAAACGATCGCGGGAGGATCTTCGCGCTGTCGGTCTCGAAGAGGATCTTCTCGAAGATGAACATCTCGCCCGGCCCGAACCGCACCGAGGGGCAGCCGTGCCATTTCAGGTCTTCGGGGTGAGGATCGCCGGGCTCGGTGGGGCACGCGTCTTCGCTGTCGGGGATCCCGTCGTGATCGTAGTCGGAGGGCGGCGGCGGCTCGGGATCGCGGAGCGGCGGGCAGCCGTTCGTGCGCGGATCGTCCGTGCGCGGTCCCTTCACGTACGGGCACGCGTCCTCGATGTCGGGGATCCCGTCGCCGTCGGTGTCGACGAGCTCGTCGTCGACGTCGGCCTTTCCGGCGCGCCCCTCGAGGCGCGGCTCGAACACGAAGCCGACGGTGGCGCGGAAGTCCGCCGCCTCGAAGCCGCTCGTGTAGCGCGGCCCCGCGCCGAGCATGAGGAAGGAGCTCTTCTCGACGAAGACCTTGATCCCGCCGAGCACCTCGTTCGAGGGCTTAACCGCGGGCGCGGAGTCGGAGAGGAGGTACGTGGCGTAGGTCTCGGCGACGACGTCGACCGGCTCGAGGACGCGGTACGAAGCCGCCGCGCCGTAGGTGAGGAGGCTCCCGTCGCGGTAGCGACCGCGCTCGAGCGCGAGGATGGTGTCGCTCGCGGCGTGACCGCGCCAGCCGCCTTCGAGCGCGACGCGGAAGCGATCCTCCGCCCCGAAGCGCTGCTCGAAGATCACGCGCGGCCAGAACCACACCGACGGATCGGCGCCCCCCTGCCGCGCGGCGTCGCCGACCGGGACGCCGACCTGCGCCGCGACCGCGAGGAACGACGTGACCTTCACCTTTCCTTGCAGCGCGACGTGCTGGATCGCCTGCACGTCGAGCTGCGAGCCGTTCATCAGGATCGCGGGCAGCGACACGCCGAGGATGGCGCGATCGGCGACGCCGTAGTCGAAGTGAAACGTGCCCGCGAAGGCGTTGCGAACGAGCGGCTCCGGCCGCGCGCGGAGGACGTTGCGCCCGTAGTCGAGGACGAGGCCGGTGCTGACGTGTCCGCCCGGCATCACGTCGGCGCCGTTGACCGCGAAGAAGCCCTTCGAGTCGAGCGCGGGCCGGAAGAGGTGCGTGTCGAGCCCCTCTCCTGGGATCGCCTGCGCGTGGGCGATGCTCGGAAGCAGAAAGAGCGCCGCGGCGAACGTGAAGCGAACCATCGCTCCACCGCGGAGCAACCCGCACGCCGCCCACGCTCCTACGAAGTCCCCGCATTTCCGCGCCGCCCCCACGCGACGCGTCGCGCGCGCGCTACAGCGTCCACCCTGCGCTGAACGCGACGCCGCCGCGGACGGGCTGCGCCACGAGCGCGGGCATCCTCGTGCGTGGGCGATGGAAGAAGAACGGGATCGCGCCGCCGACCACTGTGCCGATCGCGGCGCCGGCGAGGGTGTCGGTGAAGTAGTGGCGGTCGGCTGCGATGCGTGTGTACGCGGTCGCGGCGCCGATCGTCATGCCGGCGATCCACACGAGCGGGGCGAGGCGGTAGCCGCGCATGCTCGCGACCATGCCGCTCGCGGCGGCGATGCCGAACGTCTCGACGACGTGCCCGGCGGGGAACGAATGGAACGCGCCTGTCTTCGCGATCTCGGCGCGTCGCACGTCGGGATCGCTCATCGCGTGCACGTAAGGCCGCTCTCGCAGCGTGATCGCCTCGAGCACCTGCGTCGTCATCATCGCGGCGAAGCCGCCCTCGGCGACCATCGCGACGTCGGCGGCGGCCTCGTCGCCGCGCTCGTCGGCGACGGCGGCGAGGACGCTCAGCGCCGCGCCGGAGAGCGGCGCCGCGCCGAACGCGAGCACGTAGCTCGTGACGTTCGCGGGGTGCGTGTCGCGGCGCACGAGCGCGTCGCGGAACCAGCGGTCGACCGCGTTCACCTCGCCGGGGCCGTCGCCGTCGCAGATGCGGCAGTAGCTCGGCTCGAGGTCGTCGCGGATCAGGCGAAAGCCCACCGTCGTGACGGCGAGCGCGCCGAGCACGGGGCCGTCGATGCGCCAGTCGAAGCGGAGCTCGATCGGACGCGTGATCGGCTCCTTCTTCGGCTCGGTCTTCGGCTCGTCGGCGCGCGCGAGCGACGGCATCACGAGGAGCGCGAGGGTGACGAGGGCGCGCTTCATTCTTCCTTCGGCGGCGGGCAGCCGGTCGTCTCGGGATCCGTCGTCGCGGGACCCGGCTGCGTGGGGCACGCGTCGCCGAGGTCGTTGATCTGATCGCCGTCGGTGTCGGGCGGGCAGCCGTTCGTGGCAGGATCGGCGGTCGGGATGCCGGCGACGCCGGGGCACGCGTCGACGTCGTCGGGGACATGATCGTGATCGTTGTCGACGATCGGCGGTGGCGACCATGGCGTCGTGGGCGGAGGCTTCCGGCGCGGCGCGGCGCGCGAACCTTGCTCCGGCGCGAGCTCGATCGATCCGAGGATGCGGTAGTTCGGATCGCCGTACGCGATCGTGAAGCCGCGGCCGACGCCGGCGCCGATGCGGACCGTGCGCGCGATGAGCCAGTGCGCGCCCATGAGCCCCTCCACCGGCGTCCCGCGCGCGCCGAAGAAGTCGTCCACCCGCGTCGAGGTCGTGAGCTCCGGTCCGACCACGAGCTGCTCGAAGAGCTTCACGCCTGCCGCGACGGAGACACCGAGCTCGCTGCCGACGCGCGAGTCGCGGAACATGAGCCCGAGCTGCCCCGCCCACGTGAACATGCGGTAATCGCCCGCGACCGTGACGCGCGGGCGGATGCGCCACGTGCCGTCGCTCGCCCACTGCGCCTGCTCGCCGACGGGCGCCCACGCCTGCGCTCCGAGCGCGACGCGGAGCGGCCTGTCGTCCTTGCCGACGACGCGCACGTCGGCGCCGAGGCGGAGATCGCCGACGCCTTGCTCCTTCGGCGGCGACGGGAACGGCGCGAGCGCGTTGCCCTTCGCGAACGCCTGGATCGGGAGGTCGAGCCCGAGACGAAGGTAGTCGAGGAGGACGACGTTCCCGCCGAGGTGGATGACCTCGAGATCGCGGACGGGGGAGCGGCGAACGGAGTGATCGGCGTGGCGAACGACGAAGGGACGCTCGGCGAACGACGACACGGCGCCGACACGGAAAGAGGTGGGGCCGTGGAACCGCAGCGACTCGTTCGCGAACCACTCGCTCCCGCGCTCGGACGGCTCGAAGCGATCGATCGCGAAGCGTGGATCGCCCGGCGCGCTCTGCGCGGAGGCAGAGCTCGCCCAGCAGGAGAGCGCGAACGCGAGCGCGACGACGACGCAAGAGCGAGCAGGGGCTATAACGGTCCGCAGAGTACATCGAAGATGCGCTGGACGCTGAGGACGAAGTGGACGCTCGCCGTGCTCGCGATCGGCATCGTACCGCTCGCCGTCCTCGGCGGCGTCGTCCTCGAGCTGCAGCGGAGCGGGCTCGCGCGCGCGGAGAAGGAGCTCGAGGCCGCGGTCGTCGACGAGGCCGCGACGCGCGTGCTCGTCGATCTCGACGCCACCGCGCGGACGGGCGCGCGGGTCGGGAAGCTGCTCGGCGACGAGAGCGCCGACGTCGACGCGCGCATCGGCGCGATCCGCGAGCTCGTCGCAGGGCCGCTCACCGGGGTCGGGATCTTCGACGGCGAGCGGAGGTTCGTCGACGCCGTGATCGCGGAGGGCAAGGACGACCCCGCGCTCCACGTCGCGCCGGCGCGCGCGGGCTTCGAGGTGCTGCCCGACGGGCGCGTCCGCTGGGCGGGACCGATCGAGGGCGCGGTCGAAGGTTGGGTCGTCCTCGCCGTCTCGCCGGGCGCGCTCGACGAGCGGCTGAAGGACCTCTCGCTCGTGCGCTTCGGCGCGCCCGATCGCGTCTACCTCGTCGACGCGACGCGGAGGCCGATCGCGGGGCGCGGCCGCGGCGAGCCGCTCCCGATCTTCGAGCGTCCGATGCCGACCTCGTTCAGCGCGGAGCTCGTCGTCACGACCGAGCTCGTCGATCGCGGCGTACCGAAGGTCGCGACTCTGCGCACGATGCCGGAGCAAGGCTGGGCGCTCGTGGTGGAGCGCCCCACCGCGGAGGCCTTCGCCGCGCTCTCGCGGACGCGCCACGCGCTCGCGGTCTCGCTCGGCGCGTTCACGTTGCTCGCGGCGATGGCGGGTCTCCTCGTCGCGCGGCGATCGCTCCGGCCGCTCGGGCCGCTCATGGACCTCGTGCGCCGCTACGCGCAGCGCGAGTTCCGAGCGCGGAGCGCGGTGCGGAGCGGCGACGAGCTCGAGGCCCTCGGCTCGTCGCTCGAGAAGATGGCGGACGACCTCGCCGCGAGCGAGACCGAGATCGCGAAGCGCGCGCGCACGGAGGAGAACCTGCGCCGCTACCTCCCCGCCGAGGCAGCCGAGGCGGCCGTGAACGAGGGCGCGCTCGACCTCGGCGGCGCGAAGCGGAGCGTCACCGTCGTCTTCGCCGACGTCGTCGCGTTCACGAGCTTCGCGGAGCGGACGCCGCCGGACAAGGCGGTCGCCTTCCTCAACGAGCTGTTCACGATCCTCTCCGAGGTCGTGTTCCGGCACGAGGGCATGGTCGACAAGTTCATCGGCGACTGCATCATGGCCGTGTTCCGCGGCGACGATCACTGCGCGCGCGCCCTCGCGGCGGCGGAGGACATGCACGCGTTCGTCGCCTCGAACCTCCCGCGCTGGCGCTCGGAGTACACGTTCGACGTGGAGCTCGGGATCGGCGTCGCGACCGGCGAGGTCCTCCTCGGCAACCTCGGGAGCGAGTCGCGGATGGAGTACACCGTCATCGGAGATGCGGTGAACGTCGCGGCGCGGCTCGAGGCGATCGCGCGGCCGCGGCAGACGCTCGCGACGCGCGAGGTGAAGGAGGCGTGCCCCGCTCATCGCTTCACGTCGCTCGGCGAGCACGCGCTCCGCGGCAAGGCGCAGCCGGTCGAGGTCTTCGAGGTGGTCACGTGAGCGCGCGGCGCGTCGGCGATCGCTTCGTCGTCGGCGACGTGCTCGGCAGCGGCGGCATGAGCAGCATCCATCGCGGGACGGACGAGCGCCTCGGCGAGGAGGTCGCGATCAAGTTCCTCCGCCAGAGCCTGACGAGCGATCCCGTCGTGCGCGAGCGCTTCCGGCGCGAGGCGACGGCGCTCGCGAAGCTCCGTCATCCCGGCATCGTCTCGGTCCTCGACTTCGGCGAGGCGGACGGCGAGCTCTACCTCGTCCTCGAGCTCCTCCGCGGCCGCACCCTCGAGGAGCGGCTCTTCGAGGGCGCCCTCGCTCCGGTCGCCGCCGCGCCGATCTTCGATCAGCTCCTCGCCGCGCTCGAGCTGTGTCACGAGGCGGGGGTCGTCCATCGCGACATCAAGCCGTCGAACGTGATGCTCACCGGCCCCGAGCGCGTGACGCTCATCGATTTCGGTCTCGCGCGGATCGAGACGCAGGAGGACACGAAGCTCACCGAGACGGGCACGGTCCACGGCACGCCGAGCTACATGGCGCCGGAGCAATGCCGCGGCCACGAGGTCGGTCCGCCCGCCGACGTCTACGCGGTCGGCGTCATGCTCTACGAGGCGCTCTCGGGCGCGCCGCCCTTCGGCGGCGACAACGCGGCGGTGCTGATGGCGCAGCACCTCTTCGCGCCGCCGGCGCCGCTCCCGCTCCTCCCGCGCGGCCTCGAAGCCGCGATCCTGCATGCGCTCCAGAAGAAGCCGGAAGATCGCCCCACTGCGCGCGCGCTGCGCCACGAGCTGACGTCCGCGTTCAAGGGCACCGACGCGGCGACGCTCGCGGAGGAGGCGGCGAAGCAGCGCGTGCACATGGCGGGGCTGCCGCGCAGCGAGCGCGCGCTCACGGGGCGGCCTCCCGCCGCGAAGACGGAGCCGATGCTCGCGGCGCCTGCCGCGACGGTGGGTCTCTGGATGTCCGCGTCGAACCGCAGCGCGGAGCTCCGCGGCGCGCTCGGCACCGCCGGCTTCGTGGTCGTCCTCGCGGACGGAGACGAGCCGCCGATCGCGGACGTGGTGCTCGCGTCCGCGAAGGACGGCTTCGAGCGACTGCGCGCGCTCGGGAAGCGCGCCTTCGTGCTCGTCGACGTCGGCGGTCCGGCGGAGACGACACGCGCGATCCGCGCCGGCGCCGCCGACATGCTCCTCACGAGCGCCCCCGACGCCGACGTCGTCCCGAAGCTGCAGAAGGTGCTCCGCCGCGTTCGTCGAGGTTGAAGCGGCGCCGAGTCAGGGCACGATCGCCTTCGGCGCGAACGTGTACACACCGTCGAGCGCGACGAGCGGGTTGGGCTGGCAGATACCGCCGAGGGTCTCCGTCACCGTGACGCGCGGCCGCTGCGTGTCGGTGTGCGTGACGCGGAGCTCGATCCGGCAGTCGTCGTCGCCCTCGTAGACGTAGACCTCGCCCTCGCGCGTCGCGACGCCGGCCACGCTGCCCTCGTGCGTCCCCGCGAGCATCGGATCGTCCTCTTCGTCGATCGTGGTCGTGCCGGTGAGCTCGAAGGCGAACGACGTGCTCGACGCGTCGCTGATCGTCAGCGTGCCGTCGACCTCGCCGTCCGCTTCCTCCGCTTCCGCCGCGCGGAGGTAGTCGCCTTCGACGAGCGGGGTCTGCTCGATGTTGGAGACCGTGCCGCCCGTCTCCTCGACGTTCTCCGACCCCTCACAACCGGCGAGGACCACCACACCGAACAGCACCATCATCGCAGAGAGCTTCATGGTCCTCTCCTCAGCAACGACGGTGCCGCGCTCGGGAGCGAACGAAGACGCTTACTTGTCGGACCGTGAGCGACCCGGACGGTGTCCGCTTCGCGAGACACTGCGATAGGATGCGGAAGCGGACGGACGGACGGAGCGTTGATCCGGGCTCCGATGGAGGAGGGATGTCGAGCGTGAACGAAGACGCGAAGCCCGAAGACGCAGAGGCTGTTCCGTCCACCTCGACGCCGCCGCCGGCGAAGTCGCGCCGCCGCCGCATCGCGATGAACGCAGCGCGGGTGGGGCTCGCGGTGGTCGTGGGGCTCGCGATCGCGGAGGTCGCGTTCCGTGTTCGCGACGCGGGGGCGTTCCCGCACGTGAACGTCTACGTGCCCGATCCGGAGCTCGGGGCGCGGCTCGAGCCGGGGGCGACGGAGAAGCTCCGGTTCTCGAACAACCCGGTCACGAGCCTGCGCGTCAACAGCGAGGGCTATCGCGGCGGCGAGTGGCCGCCGCCGGCCGCGGAGGAGCTCATCGTCGTCGGCGACTCGCAGGTCCTCGGCCTCGGCGTCGAGGAGGACGAGACGTTCTCGGCGGTGCTGCAGTCGTCGCTCGGCGGCGGCGCGGTGGTGCGGAACCTCGGCGTGCCGACCTACGGGCCGCCGGAGTACAACGCCGTCATCGAAGAGGCGCTCGCGAAGCGGCCGGCGAAGACGGTCGTGTACGTCGTGAACCTCGCGAACGACATGTTCGAGGCGAAGCGGCGCAACAAGGACCGCCACGCGATCTGGGACGGCTGGGCGGTGCGCAAGGAGACCGCGCCCGCGTCGGTCATCGGCTTCCCCGGCCGCTCGCTCCTCTACACGCACTCGCACGCGTTCTTCGCCTGGCGCGGGTGGCTCCATCGCCACGAGCCGCAGGACAACGAGCAAGGCTTCGCGTCGGAGGGCACCTGGCAGGACATCGCCGACGCGGCCGCGAACGCGGAGACGGAGCACGCGCGCTTGGCGGCCGAGTCGACGCGCCTCGCCCAGCTCCACGAGGCGCAGGTGAAGCAGGCGGAGGACCGCGCCGAGGTCGCGGCGAAGAAGCTCGATCGCGCGGTCTTGGGCGAAATACCTTATAGCGAGATCAACGAGCCGAATGCCAACTACGACAATCCCAACTACATCCCGAAGGACGCGCTCTTCGAGGCCGGGCGCCTGAACCCCGGCGACATCGTGAACGTCTCCTTCGGCGAGTCGGGCCGCGACGTGCGCGTGAACGCGGAGCACATCCGGCGCGGCGCCGTGCTCCGCGTCGCGTTCGAGAAGAAGGTGCGCGCCGAGGCCGAGGCGAAGAAGAACAAGGAGGTGCTCGAGGCCTTCGACGCGCGCGATCGCGAGGCGAAGCGCGCGGCGGAGATGAAGGTCGCCCCGCCGCCGAAGGCGATCCCGTACTCCCCCCTCACGCCCGCCCTCCGCGAGGCGAAGGCGGCGTGCGACAAGCACGGCGCGCGCCTCTTCGTCGTCGCGCTGCCGATCGACGTGCAGGTCTCGAAGGAGGAGTGGACGAAGTACGGCGTGGAGCCGGTCGACATGGAGCCGACGAAGGTGCTCAACGAGGACGTCCTCGTCGCCGCGCGCGCGATCGGCGCCGACGCGTTCGACGCGCTCCCTCCCCTCGCCGCGGCCCAGCCGGGCGCGTTCCTCCACGGCGATCTCCACATGACGCCGAAGGGCCACAAGGCGGTCGGCGAGGCGCTCGCGAAGGCGCTCCGCGCGCCGCGCGTGGCGATGCCGGGCGAGGGCCTCCCCGCCTTCCGCTCGTGGCCGCCGCGCCACGACGAGTGGCGGCCCGAGACGGAGATCGCGGTGCGGGAGTCGGATCCCGCCGGCTGCGAGACGAAGAAGGTGCGCGAGTGGCTCGGCATCTTCTGCCGCCACGAGCCGCTCGCGACCGGCGTCGTGGTCACGTCCGGCACCGAGGTCACCGCCGGCGCGGTGCCGGGCGGTTCCTTCCTCGTCGCGCCGGTCATTCCGGGGCAGGACCTCGCGGCGACGTTCCTCTACGAGGGCGCGAGCCGCGACTTCACGGTGAAGGTCGGCGACGCGGTCGCGACCGCGGACGTCGGGTTCACGAAGCCGCTCGCCGCCCGCCCCGAGCTCGCGACGACGCCGGCGCCGGAGACGAATGCATTCTGCACGTGTTTCATCGCCGAGAACCCGGGCAAGGCGTGCTCCGACGCGACGACGGTGCCGAACGCAGACTGCGCGCGCACGTACGGGACGGACTGCAAGAAGCTCCTCGCGTGCGCGTCCGGCGAGCCGGCGGCGGTGCCCACCTGCGCGGAGGGCTTCGCGCGCGCGGGGGCGGCGCAGCGTTGCCGGCAGCTCTGCTCGAAGGACGTCGCGTGCAAGACGGGTCGCTGCGTCGAGTGGCAAGGCGGTCAGGTATGTCTGTGAGGGTCGCGCCGGCGCTCGTCGCGCTCCTCGGGCTCCCCGCGCTCGTCGCGCTCGGTTGCGACAATGCTCCGAAGCGGACCGCGCCGAACCTCACGCGGGCGGTCATGGACGCCGCGGCGCCGGCGCTGGTGGTCGACGAGGCGACGCTCTCGCTCGCGCGCGCGGCCCGCGACGCCGCGATCGCGGTCGTGAACGCGTGCCGGCTCGACGACTACGGTTACTGGAGCGAAGACACGATCAGCTACTCCGATCGCTGCAACTGGCAGCACGGCGAGCCGAGGAAGATGCGTGAAGCGGTGGACGCGCTGCGCGCGGGCGCGCCCGACGCCGGCGACGTGACGATCTTCGTCGCGCACGCCGAGCTCTTCGCCGACTGGATCGACCTCACGAAGGAGACCGGCACGCAGGGCACGCTCACGCACTACCAGGACTTCGCGCGCGCCTGGAACGCGCTCCGCCCGAGCGAGCCGATCGACGTCGACGTCTGGATCCCGCGTCCGGGCGAAGGCCCGCCGGTGCGACCGGACGCGGGCGGCGCCTCCACCCCGCTCAAGTGGCAGCGCTGCTCCTCGAGCGCATGCATCGTGTTCCCGCGCCCCAAGAGCAACATCGCGCCATGAGCCTCCTCACGCCGATCCTCGCGCGCATCACCGCGCCGCTCGCGTTCCTGACGCGGCGGCGCACGGCGAGGCGTCTCTTCGCGTTCGCGCTCGCGGAGCAGGAGAGCATGCTCGAGCTGCGCGCGGCGGCGGCGCGCTGCCCTTCGCCGGAGCGCCGCGCGCTCTACCTGCGTCACGCGCTCGACGAGGAGCGCCACGCCGCGACGTTCGCCGCGCACGCCGCCGACATCCGCCGCTCGCTCGGCTTGCCGTCGTGGGGCCATCCACGCACCGGCTGCGAGGGCCTCTACGAGAGGCTCGGCGAGGCGGGGTTCCTGGCGTTCGTGCATCGCGGCGAGGAGCGCGGCCGCGAGCAGTTCGAGACGTACCGCGCGCACTTCGAGCGCCGCGGCGACGCGAAGCTCCGCGCCCTGTTCCACGCGCTGATCGGCGACGAGAAGGAGCACGAGCGCTACACCCGCGCGCTGCTCGTGGAGCACGCCGGCGGCGAGCCCGCCGCGCGACGCTGGCTCTGGAAAATGGCCGCATGGGAGGGCTTCCGCGTCTGGCGCCGCGCCGGCCAGACGCTGGCGCAGCTCGTCTACGCCGCGAGCATGACTGTGCTCTACCTCACGCTCCTCCCCTTCGCGCTCCTGGTCCGCCTCACCCGCCCCACCCCTCGCGGCACCTGGCACTAACGGCATGCCCGCCCCCCACCTCGACACCCACGACGCCGTCGCCGGGCCCCAGAAGCGGCCGCGCCAGCGGGCGCGAAGCGCCCCGAGCGCAAAGCGCGAGGGCCGTGTCTGGGGTGGGGGTGTCGGGGGCGAAGCCCCCGACGATGAAAGCTGAGCGTGGCGGCGGTCCTTGGTGTCTCCGCGCACTACCACGATGCCGCCGCTGCGCTCGTCGTGGACGGCAGGCTCGTCGCGGCGATGCAGGAGGAACGGTTCTCGCGCATCAAGAACGACGCGGCGATCCCCGTGCAAGCCGCGCGCGCGTGCCTGCAGATGGCCGGGCTCACCGCGGGCGACCTCGACGCCGTCGTCTACTACGAAGACCCCTTCGCGAAGCTCGAACGTGTCCTCGTCTGGCTCCTGCAAGGCTTCCCCCGCACCGCGCGGCAGTTCCCGCGCGCGATCGCCGATCAGCTCGGATCGAAGCTCTGGGTGCTCGACCAGATCGCCGAAAGGATCGGCATCGAGCGCACCAAGGTCACGCACGCGGACCACCACCGCTGCCACGCCGCGAGCGCCTTCTTCCTCTCGCCGTTCGCGAAGGCCGCGGTGCTCACCGTCGACGGCGTCGGCGAGCACGCGACGACCGCGCTATGGAAAGGCGAAGGAAGCTCGCTCGAGCGGATATCCGAAATACGATTCCCCCATTCCATCGGGCTCCTCTACGGCGCATTGACGGCGTATTTGGGATTCGAGGTCAACGAGGGCGAATACAAGGTCATGGGCCTCGCCGCCTTCGGGACTCCCAAATACCGCGACGAGTTCCGCGAGCTGTTCCTCCCCGGCGCCCACGGCAGCTTCGAGCTCGGATTGCCCTATTTCACCTACGACACCGGCGCGGAGGTGGGGTTTTCGCCGCGCATGGAGTCGCTCCTCGGCCCGCGCCGACCGGTCGGCCGCGCGTGGGACCTCTCCACCGAAGAAGACCGCCGCTACGCCGACGTCGCCGCGACGCTCCAGGCCGTGACGGAGGAGGCTCTCCTCGCCCTCGCGGCCGAGGCGCGGCGGCGGGTGGAGGGCGCCGACGCGCTCTGCCTCGCGGGCGGCGTCGCGCTCAACGCGGTCGCGAACGCGCGGCTCCTGCGCGACTCGGGCTTCGGCCGCGTGTTCGTCCAGCCCGCCGCGGGC
>JAHBWE010000030.1 GCA_019637155.1 Labilithrix sp.
GCTGCCGCGTGCACCGTAGCGTCTGCGCCACGCGCGGTTGCGCTCGCGCTACCCGCCGCCGAGCCCGGGCCGCCGCTCGCCGCTCCCGCGTGCGCCGTAGCGTCCGCGCTGCCCGCGGTCGCGTCGCCGCGCGCCGTAGCGCCTGCGCTCATCAACGCGCCCGCGCCGCCCGTCGCGCCAGCACCGCGCGCCGTAGCGCCTGCGCTCATCAACGCGCCCGCGCCGCCCGTCGCGCCAGCGCCGCGCGCCGTAGCGCCTGCGTCGACCAACGCGCCAATGGCCGCCGCATCGCCCGTCTCGCCTGCGTTCATCAACGCGCCCGCGGCCGCCGCGCCGCCTGCCGACACCGTCGTCGCGTCCAACGCCGCCGCGCCCGCCGCCGCCGCCCCCTGCGTGTACGTCTCTGCGTCGCTGAGGGGGGCTGCGCCGTGGAGGCGCTTCTTTGCGCCTGCGATGGTGAAGCCGTCGCGGTAGAGGAGGTCGCGGACGCGGAGGAGGTTCTCTACGTCCTTGCGCGAGTAGACGCGTTGGCCCTTCGCGCTCTTCGTCGGGCGGATGCTGCGGAACTCGCGCTCCCAATAGCGGAGCACGTGCGGCTCGACGCCGACGAGCCCGGCCACCTCACCGATGCGGAAGAACAGCTTCGGCGGGAGTTCGCCCATCGCAGCGCTCGTCGCGGTCTTCGCCAACGTGGAGGCGCTTTACTCCTTCGTGATCTCGCTCGCAATGGGCGCGGCGGCGAGCGGCGTCGATCCGAGCGGCGAGCCGCCGTTCGCGTTCGAGGGCGAAGTCGCCGCCGACGACGTCGACGTGACCTTCGACGCGCCGTCGGTCGCACCAGGCGCGGAGGGAGCGGCGGGCGCGGTGGCCGCGGCGGCGCCGCCGCCCGAGTCGAGCGACTCGTCGTCGTCGTCCTCGTCGTCCTCGTCGTCGATGAGGCCGGCGTGCTTCGGGTTGAGCGCCTGCTTCAAGATCTGGCTCGCCTTGAAGGTGAGGACGCGACGCTCGCTGATCTTGATCGGGTCGCCCGTCTGCGGGTTGCGTCCGGGGCGTTGGCGCTTGTCGCGAAGGACGAAGTTGCCGAAGCCGCTGATCTTGATCTTCTCGCCGCGTCCGAGGGTCTCCTTCATCATCTCGAAGACCAGGTCGACGATGTCCGCCGACTCCTTCTTCGAGAATCCGCCGACCCTCGTGTACAGCGCCTGGACGATCTCAGCCTTGGTCATGATCGTCTCCACCCCCGACGGTGGGAAATTCCTGCGCCCACTCGCAGGTACCGGATAGTAAAGCGATAAAATCCGAGCGGCCACTCAAAAACGACCGGGTCCGGCGCGCGCTCCACGAACGGGGGCGCGCGCGGACCCGGGCGGTGAAAACCAAGCTCTTTCGAGAGCTTGGCTTCGTCCTTCAGGCCGCGAGCTCCTCCGACGGAGCCGGGGCGGCGGGGGCCACGCTGTCGGGCACGCTGTCCCGAGACGACGCGAGCGCGAGCGTCGCGGCACGGCGTCGCGCCGTCTGCTCGCTCGTCACGAGCGTCGCGACGTAGCCGTAGCCGAAGCAGAAGAGCATCGCGAACGGCGTCGCGAACCAGTGCCCCGTCTCGATCGACGCGACCACGCTCGCGAACGAGAAGAGGCAGAGGAAGATCTCCGTCATCGGGAGATCGGCGCGCATGCGGTACCGCGTCGAGTGACCGACGCCGTGCTTCGGCGTGCGGACGAACTCTCCCGCCATGCTGTTCAGGCCGGACCACACCGCGGTCGAGAGATGCGGCGCGAGCCCGGCGCCGAGCGCGAGGAGCATCGGCAGCGTCTTCAGCGCCTCGATGCGGGAGCGGCCCTGCGCGGCCTCCGCCATCATGTAGAACGCCGCGAGCGAGCCCGTCGTGCCGATGCAGAGCGGGAGGTCGACGAGGACCATCGTGCGCGCGTCCGTCGCCGGCATGAGGATGAGGGCGGGGAGGAGGAGCACCGAGAGGACGACCATGAGCGGGTACGCGAAGTGCGGCGTCAGGTGGAAGAACGCCTCCGCGCGCTGCGTGAGCGTGAGCGACGAATTCGTCATCACCTTCTTCATCAGCTTCCGCGACGTCTGCACGGTGCCCTTCGCCCAGCGGAACTGCTGCTGGCGGAGCGCGCTCACGTCCTCGGGGAGCTCGGCGGGCGTCACGACGTCGTCGCGGTAGACCGCCTTCCATCCCTTCATCTGCGCGCGGTACGAGAGGTCGAGGTCCTCCGTCAGCGTGTCGTGCTGCCAGCCGCCCGCGTCGGCGATCGCCGCCGCGCGCCACATGCCGCCCGTGCCCGAGAAGTTGAAGAGCCACCCCGCGCCGTAGCGCGCGCGGTTCTCGACGAGGTGATGCCCGTCGAGCATGAGCGCCTGCACGCGCGTGAGCAGCGAGAGCTCACGGTTCATGTGACCCCAGCGCGCCTGCACCATGCCGACCTTCGCGTCGTTCATGAAGTGCGGGACGAGGTCACGCAGGAACGACGTCTGCGGGACGAAGTCCGCGTCGAACAGCGCGACGAGCTCGCCCTTCGCGACCTTCAGCCCCGCGTCGAGCGCGCCGGCCTTGTAGCCCGTGCGATCGGTGCGGTGCAGATAGACGATGTCGAGCGGACCCTGCCAGCTCGCGGGCGTCCCGGCGGGCAGCGCCGGCGGGTTCTTGCGGAGCGACTCCACCTTCGCGCGCGCCATCTGCCGCGACTCGTCGGTCGAGTCGTCGAGCACCTGGATCTCGAGCTTGCTGCGCGGGTACGCCATCTTGGCGGTCTCCTCGAGCAGGCGATGCAGCACCGTCGCCTCGTTGAAGAGGGGGAGCTGGATCGTCACGTGCGGGAGCGTCTTCGGATCCGCGCCGGCGGGGAGCGCCTCGGCGGCGCTCTTCATCGCGCGCAGCTTCTTCCGGAAGCGAAGGACGGTAAGGACGAGATGCGACCGGTGAAGCCCATACGACGCGAGCAGCAAGAGCACCGCGAAGTACGCGAAACACAAGGCAACGTGCATGCGTGGGAGCGTGGCATCCGCCGCCGCTCACATTGTCACGGAGTTGTAATTCGTTGTACCGGTTTGCCGCGCGGCGTCAGAAACTTGACGCGCGTTCGCCCGCTATTTCTTGCCGAAATCGACGTTGTAATAGATGCCGACGCTGAGGCCGGCCATGAAGAAGAAGCCGCTGCCGGGATCGGTGCATGACGTCGACGAGGTGTCGACGAGGCCGAGGTCGCTGGCGGTCTTGCAGCCGCGGTCGCTGAGCTGACCCGCCGAGACGTCGGCGAGCGGGACGAGGCGCATGGGACCGAGCGGGATCGAGACGCCGGCGTGAAGACCGGCCTGGAGGCCGTTCACGTTGTCGTCGAGCTTCTTCGTGACCCCGGTTGGGCCCGTGAACTCGATCGCGCGCTGGATGTAGCGGTAGCCCGCGTTGATCGTGGCGATCGGCGAGACGCTGTCGTTGTCGTAGACGAAGCCGCCGAACACGCCGATGTACTCGGAGAGGACGGAGATGTTCGAGCGCGAGGCCGCGCCCTGACCGCCGTCGAGGATGGTGGGGTCGCCGGGGATGAAGCGCTCGGGCGCACGGAGGAACGCGATCTCCGCGCTTCCGCCGACGAGGAAGCGATTCGCGATGCGCCCCGCGATGTCGATGCCGCCGCCGACGCCGGGACCCGCGTAGTCCTTGAAGTTCGTGTTCTCGTCGACCTTGCCGAACGGCAGGAAGGCGAGCGGCCGGAGGCCGACGAGGAGGCCGAGCCCGGTCGGCCCCGTGCTCGCCGGCTTGTCGCTCGTCTCCGGCGTGGTGAGCCCGCCCGTCGCGCCCTTCTCGAGCGTGACGTCGACCGACTTCGCGTCCTTCTCCTTCACGTCGACGTCGACCGGCGCGCGCGTGCCCCAGCCCGACGCCGTCGCGGTGATCTTGTACTGCCCCGGGTTGATCGGACGCGCGATGCCGATCGTCTCGATCGGCATCGTCTTGTCGTTCAGGTTGATCTGCAGGTTGGGGAGCGTGCTCGGCTCGGGCGTCACGTTGACGCGCAACGTGGGGATGCGCGGGCGGAGCGTCTCGAGCTCCTTCGCGCCTTGCGCCTGCGCCTGCTTGAAGACGTCCGGCGCGTTCGCCTCGAGGGGCAGGCGCGAGAGCGTCTCGTAGGTCTCCACCGCCTCGACGAGGCGACCGAGCTTCTCCTGGCACTCGGCGATGCGGAGCAGGTGCGTCGGCGCGTCGAAGAGCTTCTGCGCCTTCTCGAAGTCCGCGAGCGCTTCGGCGTACTTCCCCTTGTCCTGCAGCTCGACGCCTTCGGTATAGGCCGCACGAGCGGCGGCCTTCTTCTCGTTGTCGCTCATCTGGCCGAACGCGCCGCGTCCCGCGAGGAACATCGGCGCGAACGCCGCAAGCGCGACCAACACCCGCAGCTTCATGGCGCGGAGACTAAACCGGACTTGGCTGCGCCGTCAGTAACCGGGATCGTTCTTGTTCGCCTTCGGCCCCGGGGCGGGGGCCGGCGCGGGCGCGGGGGCCGGCGCGGCGGCGGGCTTCGCGACCGGGGCGGGGGCGGGTCCGGGCTTCGTCCCCGGCTTCGTGCTCGGCTTCGGGTGGTCCGGTTTCGTCTCGGGCTTCGGGTCCGGCTTCGTCTCCGCGACCTTCTCGTGCGCCTCGGCGCCGGCGGGCTTCGCGGAGTCGGCCGGCTTCGGATCCTCCGGGATCGGCGCCTTGATCTCCGTCTTCTCGGTCGGGACCTCCGGCGGGTTCGTGGGCGCGGCGACGACCGGCTCGACCGGCTTTCGCCCGTAGGTGAGGAACGCAGCGGTCCCGACCCCGGCGAAGAGGAGCGTCACCGCGACGGTGATGCCGATGACCTTGCCCTTGCCGCCGCTCGAAGGCACGCCCGCGACGACGCCGGTCGTGAACGGCGAGTTCGTCATCGACGCGGGCTGCTGGCCGTAGCCCGGCTGCGACTGCCCCGGCGACGACTGCGTGTGCGGGAGCGGCGCGGGCGTGTGGCCGTAGCCGCTCGCGGCGCGCGCGGCGTTCGCCTGCTGCCCCGACGAGTGCACGCCGGCGGCGCCGCTCGCCATCATGCCGTGCGGCGTGATGATGGCGGCGTGCACGGCCGCGGTCTGCTGATGGGAGACGGGCGCGCCCTGTCCGGGCGTCGCGATCCCGGCGACGAAGCAGAGCTCGTTCGCGAGCTCCATCACCGTGCTGAAGCGGCGCTCCGGCTCGCGCTCCATCGTGCGCATGAACCAGCCGTCGAAGCCGGGCGGGATGCCGGGGACGACCTGCGAGGGCACCGGCACCGGCGCGGTGCAGATCTTCACGAGGAGGTCGCCGACCGACTCGCCGTCGAACGGGAGCTTCCCCGTGACGCAGCGGTACGCGATGACGCCGAGCGACCAGACGTCGGTGCGGTGGTCGACGTTGCGGAGGCCGCGCGCCTGCTCGGGGGACATGTAGAACGGCGTGCCGAGGACCGCGCCCGTCTTCGTGCTCGACGTCATCCCGGGGTTGCCCGGCGCGCCTTGCATCTTCGCGATGCCGAAGTCGAGGACCTTCGCGATCTCCTCGCCGTCGTCCGCGTCGCGGACGATGAACACGTTGTCCGGCTTGAGATCGCGATGGATGATGCCTTGCTCGTGCGCGCGCTGGAGCGCGCGGCAGACTTGGAGGACGATGCGCGCCGTCTCCTGCAGGCTCATGCGCGAGAGCCGCTCGACGCGGTGCTCGAGCGACTCGCCTTGCAGCATCTCCATGATGATGAAGGGGATGCCCTCGGAGGTGACGCCGTGATCGAAGATCTGGATCGCGTGCTTCGACTGGATCGTCGCCGCCGCCATCGCCTCCTTCTCGAAGCGGTTCCGCGCCTCCTGGCTGACCGCGTGCTCCGTCTCGATGAACTTGATCGCGACGCGCGTGTTCAGCTTGTGGTGCTGGGCCTCCCAGACGGAGCCCATGCCGCCTTTGCCGATGAGGCGCAAGAGCTTGTAGTTGCCCGCGACGAGCCCTTGGGTCGGCGGAACGGCATCGGCGGGATTGGCGCTCATTCGTAAAAGCTCGTCGTCGTTCGACGGACGGGACCCTCGATTGGTTTACACCCGTTCGCGCGGTCGGAAAAACAATAGCGCGAGCGCCCGCGTAGGCTCAACTCGGCCGCGGTTGCAGGAGACGCGCCACCCTCCTACGGTGTGCGCGTGCCGCCGCTGCCTGCGAGCCTCCCGCCGCCCGGGAGCGAGGACGTCCTCTATCTCGTCGATCTGTCGGGCTACGTCTACCGCGCCTACCACGCGATCGCGCCGCTTTCCTCGTCGAAAGGCGAGACGACGCACGCCGTCCTCGGCACCGTGAACATGCTCCAGAAGGTGGTGAACGAGCGCCTCCCCGCCATGTTCGCCGTCGCGATGGACAGCAAACAGCCGAGCTTTCGGAAGGAGATCGACGTCCGCTACAAGGCGACGCGGCAGGCGATGCCCTCGGATCTCGCGCCGCAGATCACGCGCGTCGAGGAGCTCGTTCGGGCGTACAACATCCCGATCTTTCGCCAGGACGGGATCGAGGCGGACGACCTCATCGCGACCATCGTGCAGAAGGCGCACGCGCAAGGCCTCCGCACCGTCATCGTCGGCGCCGACAAGGACCTGATGCAGGTCGTCCACGACGGCGACAACGACGTCATGCTCTGGGACTCGATGCGCGACCGCACGTACGGCCCCGTCGAGGTCGAGGCGAAGTTCGGCGTGAAGCCGAGCATGCTCCGCGATCTCCTCGCGCTGACGGGCGACACCTCCGACAACATCCCCGGCGTCCCTTCGGTGGGTCCGAAGACCGCGGCCGACCTCTTGAAGGAGTTCGGCACGATCGAGAACCTCTACGCGAACCTCGACAAGGTGAAGCGCCCGAAGCTGCGCGAGAACCTCACCAACGCCGAGGCGGACGCGCGGATCTCGCAGACGCTCGTGACCCTCCGCGCCGACCTCGACGTGGAGGTCTCGCGCGACGAGCTCCGGTACGGCGGCGCCGATCTCGACGCGCTGAAGAAGCTCTTCCTCGATCTCGAGTTCACGCGGCTCCTCGACCAGATCAGCCAGGCGCAGCAGTTCGCGCGCGAAGGCCGCCAGACCACGGTCGGCTCGAAGGGCGCGGGCCGCGTCGTCGCGATGGTGTCGCGCTCCGTCGGCGAGGCGCCGGCTCCCGCGATCGAGCGGAAGTACCGCCACGTCACGAGCGCGGAGGAGGTCCGCGCGCTCCTCGCGCAGGCGAAGGAGACGAAGGTGCTCGGCCTCGGCGTCGCGATGACGGTGCCCGATCCGATGCGCGCGGAGCTCCTCGGCGTCTCGCTCGCGGCCGCGCCGGGCGAGGGCGTCTACGTGCCGTTCGGCCATCGCTACCTCGGCGCGCCGAAGCAGCTCGGGTGGGAGGAGACGAAGGCGCTCCTCGCGCCGGTCCTCGCCGACCCCGCCGTGCGGAAGGTCGCCTACGACCTGAAGCGGATCGAGGACGTCTTCGCGCGGAGCGGCCTCGTGTTCGAGGGCGCGATCTCGGACCCGATGCTCGCGGCGTACCTGCTCGATCCGGAGTCGCCGCACGGCCTCAAGGACCTCGCGCGGCGCGAGTTCGGGACCGAGCTCCCGATCTTCGAGGAGAACGCGACCGGTCGCAAAGCCGATCGCATCGCGTTCGATCAGCTCGACGTCGAGCGCGCCACGACCTACGCCGCGCCGCAGGCGGAGCTCGCGGTCGCCCTCGCGGAGCGGCTCGATCCGCGCATCGAGAAGGACAACCTCGGCAAGCTCTACACCGAGGTCGAGCTCCCGCTCACGCACGTGCTCGCGGCGATGGAGCAGAAGGGCGTCCTCGTCGACGTCTCGCGCCTCGCCGGCATCGCGCAGAAGGTCGAGTCCGAGTGCCAGATCCTCGACCTGAAGGCGCAGGAGGCGGCGGGCCGCAAGTTCGCGATCCGCTCGCGCGATCAGCTCGAGGCGATCCTCTTCGACGAGCTGAAGCTCCCGGTCGTGAAGCGCACGATGAAGGGCGGGCGCTCGACCGACGCGGCCGTGCTCGAGGAGCTCTCCGACAAACATCCGCTCCCGGGCCTCATCCTCGAGTTCCGCGAGCTCGACAAGCTGAAGGGCACCTATCTCGAAGGCCTCCCGCGCGCGGTGAACCCCTCCACCGGGCGCATCCACACGCGCTTCGAGCAGGCCGTCGCCGCGACGGGCCGGCTCTCGTCGACGGAGCCGAACCTGCAGAACATCCCGATCCGGAAGGAGGTCGGCCGCCTCGTGCGCTCCGCCTTCGTCGCGCCGCCCGGCTTCCGGATCGTGAGCGCGGACTACTCGCAGATCGAGCTCCGCGTCCTCGCGCACCTCGCGAAGGACCCCGCCCTCGGGCAGGCGTTCCAGGACCGCGTCGACGTCCACACCCACACCGCGTCGCTCGTGTTCGACACGCCGCGCGCGGAGGTCACCGCCGAGCAGCGCCGCCGCGCGAAGGCGATCAACTTCGGCCTCATCTACGGCATGGGCGAGCCGCGCCTCGCGCGCGACCTCGGCATCACGCGCCAGGAGGCGGCGTCGTTCATCGCGACGTACTTCGAGCGCTTCGCGGGCGTCCGCGCGTTCATGGATCAGACGATCGAGACCGCGCGTCAGGGCGAGGCGGTGCGAACGATCCTCGGGCGGCGGCGCTTCCTTCCGAACCTGCACTCGTCGAACCGCGGCCTCCGCTTCGAGGCGGAGCGCGTCGCGAAGAACACGCCGATCCAGGGCGCGGCGGCGGACATCCTCAAGCTCGCGATGATCGAGCTCGGGCTCGGCGACGTCGTCCCCGGCGCGCGCATGATCCTCACCGTGCACGACGAGCTCGTCTTCGAGGTCCCGGAGGCGGGCGTCGAGGAGGCGAAGGTGAAGATCAAGGCGGCGATGGAAGGCGCGATGACGCTCGACGTCCCGCTCGAGGTCGACGTCGGCGACGGCGCCCACTGGGGCGAAGCGCACTGATCAAGGTAGGAGCGAGGGGCCGCAGCCCGCCAAATCCTCGCGGCAGGCCGAGCACCCGCCGACGTGCCCGCCGCCGCAAGCCTGGTCCTTGCAGCTTCGGCGGCAGGTCTGGCTCGTGGCGGGACCGCACGTCGTCTTCTTGCAGCTATCGCCGCCGTTCCCGATGCACTCGATGCAGAACCCGGGCGCGGTCTCGATCTTCGTGTCCTCACACGCCAGGTTGCCGGTACAGCGGAGGGTGCAGTTCGGCGCCTGGC
Organism: Labilithrix sp.; assembly: GCA_019637155.1. NCBI lineage: Bacteria > Pseudomonadati > Myxococcota > Polyangiales > Labilitrichaceae > Labilithrix > Labilithrix sp. Next base: position 9,252 of record JAHBWE010000030.1, read on the forward strand.
ACTTGACCTCGGTGTTGTTCCCGGCGCACGACGTCTTGCCGGAGCAGCGCACCTCGCACGCCGCGTCATCGGGGCATTCGATCTCCTTGCCCTTGCAGCTGTCCTCTCCCTCGCAGCGCACGACGCAAGGCCGACCGTCGGGGCACGTGATGCTGTCGCCGCCGCAGCCGGGCCCCGGGCAGCGGATGACGCAGACGCCGTTCGGGCAGTCGCCGCAGCGTTCTGGGCAGGTGCTGCCGGACGACGACGATGACGACGTGCTCGACGACGTGCTCGACGAAGAGGACGACGTGCTCGACGACGACGTGCTCGACGTCGACGACGTGCTCGATCCGTCGGGGGCGGTGCCTTCGAGCGAGAGCCCGCACGCCGCGAAGACGGCGAGCAAACACGCGAGCGTCACGAACGCGAGTCTCCCCATCGCTCGATCATAGCGAAGCGAGCGATGCTGCCGAGGGTCACTCGACTGACCAGGTATGATGCAACGTCATGCGCCGCTTCGCCCTCGTCTTCCTGATCGCGTTCCCGATCGCGTGCGACCACTCCTCGACCGCGAGCCCGCGTCCGTCCGAGGTCCCCGACGCGACGGTGACCGCGCAGAAAGAGGAGATCCGCTACCTCGCGCTCGGCGATTCGTTCACGATCGGCACGGGGAACCCGCCGTCGCAGGCCTTCCCCGCGCGCCTCGCCGAGCGGTGGCGCGCGGCCGGTCGGACCGTGACGCTCAAGAACCTCGGCGTGAACGGCTACACCACCGACGACCTCACCGCGCGCGAGCTGCCGGAGGTGAAGCCGTTCGCCCCGACGCTCGTGACGCTCGCGATCGGCGCGAACGATCGCGTCCGCGGGACGCCGGTCGACGTGTACCGCGCGCACGTCAAGTCGATCCTGAAGGCGATCGTCGACGCCGGCGTCACGCCGAAGCAGCTCGTGTCGCTCCCGCAGCCGGACTGGTCGCTCTCGCCCGCGGCGTCGTCGTTCGGCGAGCCCGCCGCGATCGGCGCCGACATCGTGAAGTTCAACGGCGCGCTGAAGGAGGAGACCGAGGCGATCGGTGCACGTTACATCGATCTCTTCCCCCTCATGCACAAGCAGGCGGAGGCGAAGATGCTCGCGAAGGACGGGCTCCACCCGAACGCGCAGGCGCACGACGAGTGGGCGGCGGAGCTGTTCAAGTCATTGCCCTGAGCGCACGAGCGCGAAGAGCTCGTCGGCGACCGCCTTCGGCACGATCAGCGGCGCGACGTCGAAGCCCCGCGCGACGGCGTCTTGCTCGTAGAGGAACCGCTTCAGCACGTCGGCCGGGTACTCCTCGAGCGCGAGCGCGAAGGCGCCGTGGGCCTCTCCGCTCGTCGACAGCATGTGATGCGCGCGCGCCCCGGCGCCGCGGAACGAGTGACACTTGATGCAGCCTTGCTCGCCGAACATCGTCGGCTGGAGCGACGCGGGCACGTCCGCCATCGCCGCGAGCGGGTCCGTCTCCGTCCACGTGAAGCTCTTCGTCGTGAGGCTGAACGGCGCGTACGTCTTGTTCGGTCGCGGCGCCTCCTTCGTGAAGTGGAGGAACGCGCCGAGCGGCCGGATCATCAGCGGCATCGGCTCGGGTCCCTTCTTCCACGAGTAAGCATGCTTCAAGCGGTAGTAGCCGAAGAGACGATACGGGTTCGGCTCGTCGTCGAGGCCGACGACGACGACCGGCGCCGACGCCTCGAGCTCCGCGCGCGTGAAATGGAGCTGCTCCCCGCGGAGGTTCGTGACGGTGAGGTAGCTCCCGCGGCCGACCTCGGACTCGGGGCGCGACGCGAGCCACGGCAAGAGATCGATCGCCTCGTAGGTGCGGCCCGGCAGCGTGTTCAGGACGTAGGGGTAGCGCGAGAAGAGGACGTCGAGCGTGTCCTTCAGCGCGGCGTCGACCGGCCGCGTCGTGATGCGGCTCGCGTCGGCGCGGAAGTCCTTCGTGTCGAGCGGCGGGTGCTCGTCCCATTGCTGCTGCAGCTCGAGGACGCCGGCGTCCGGCGCGAGCGGCGTCGGGCCCTTCTCCACGAAGCCGGCGACGATCTCGCCGAGGTCGTTCTCCGCGCCGGTCCAGTGCGTGAGCGAGTGCTGATCGCGGAACGGGACGACGTGGCGCTCGACCGCGACGCCGGCCTTGGCGAGGGCGCGCGCGAAGTTGCGATCGAGGCGCGGCCACGAAGGGTCGTCGTTCGCGGCGCTGAGGAGGAGGAACGGCGGCGCGTCCGGGCGCACGAAGCGGGTGGGCGACTCCTCCGCGTTCGCGACGTCGTACGTGCCGCGCATCCCGACGACGGCGGCGACCCGCTTCGCGTCGAACGTCGTCGGCTCGAACAAGCGCGGATCGAGCGTGAGCATCGCGGCCGCCCACGCGCCGACGCCGCGCCCGGCGAGGACGACACGTGAAGGATGCAGGCGTCGATCGAGCTCGGCGATCGCGCGCGCCGACGCGCTCGCGCAGTCCCGGAGCGGCGCCGCCACGCCGACGCGGAAGCTCAGCGCCGCGACGTCGACGCCGCGACGCTGGAACGTCTCGCCGACCTCGGCCGCGAACGCGCTCCGCTCGTCGGGGTCGCCCGGATCGTTGCCCTGGAGGAAGACGAGGAGCGTCCCGGTGCGCTTCGCGGGCGCGTAGAGATCGACCACGACGAATGCCTTCGCGTTCTCTCGCGCGCTCTCGAGCGGGGCGTCGAACGTCACCGTCGCGCCGTCGAACGTCGCCGTGCGCCGTCCGGCGATCGCGCCCGCGAGCGCGGCCGCCGCGACGAGTCCCAGCCATGCCCCCTTCCGCATGGGTCAGTGGAGGAGGCCTTCGCCGAGCTCGATCCGGTTCGGCGCGGTGCGGCGGAGGGCGAGCACCTCGCTCGCGTCGCACGCCGTCGCGAGCTGCGTCGACGAGGTGGTGAGGATCCACTGCACGTTGGGGAGCGCGCGGCGGAGGAGCGGCGCGAGCTCGCGGAGGAGGGCGGGGTCTTGCTGGCTCTCGGCGTCGTCGATCGCGACGACGCCCTCGCGCTCGCGCGGCGCGTCGGAGCCGGGGTACGCCGCGGAGAGCGCGCGGAGCGGGAGCGCGACGAACGCGACGAGGTGGCGCGCGGCGCGCGGGATCGCGTCGAACGGGACGACGGCGCCGGTCCCGCGGTGCCGCGCCTGCGGCTCGAGGCTCGTGGGGCTCACGCCGGCGTGGACGAGATCGAACGGCTCGAGCACGACGTCGATCACCTCCCGGAGCGCCTGCTCGAAGCGCGCGAGGCGATCGAACTCCGCGCGCCCGCCGCCGAGCGCGGCGCCGACCGAGGCGTAGGAGATGATCTGCTTCACCTCGCGCGTGAGGTCGGCGCGCGTCGGATCGTCGAAGGACGCGTTGGGCTGCCGCACGTCGTAGCGAAGGATCGTGCGCTCCGGCACCGTGAGCATGTTCGGGACGCGCGAGAACCAGCGCGCGCCGGAGAACGAGACGAACACGTGTCCGCCTTCGCTCTGCGCGCGCCGATCGAAGAGCGCCTGCTCGCGCCGCCGCGCCGCGGCGCCCTCTGTCGTCTCTCCCGCGAGGACCGCGGACGGGCTCGCGACGACGAGCGGATGAGGCCGCTCGGGATCGTCCTCGCCGAGGAGCCAGTCGGTGGCGACCCAGGCGGGGCCGTCGCCGCGCATGCTCGAGGGCAGGGGAGGGAGGGCGTGCCCCGGGCGCGTGAGCGAGAGCGCGCCGAGGATCGTCGTCTTCCCGGTGCCGTCGCCGCCGAAGAGGACCGTGAGCGGCCGCGGCGCCGCCGTCGCGATCGTCTCGACCGCGGTGACCTCGCTCTCTTCGCTCGTCGCGGCTTCCTCGCTCACGGTCTCCGGAGCGAACGAGAGGACGTTGTCTTCGAACGGACCGACATGGCGGAGCCGCACGCGAGCGAGACGCACGCGACGAGATTAGCGGCGATTGTGGCGGCGGCGAAGCACGACCACGGCGGCGAGCGCGAGGAGCAGCGATCCGGCGCCGGTCTCGCGGCCCGGCGCGGCGGAGCAGCCGCCGGCGGACGTCTTGAGCGTGGTCTCGGTCTCGGGGGGCGGCTCGCGGAGCGCGACCGGGTTCGCCTTCGTCTGCGGGCCCTCGGGCTGGCCGGTCTCGACGATGGGCGCGCCGCCCGCGGCCGCGAAGGCGCGGTCGAAGAGCTCCTTGAAGCGTGCGGTCGCGATGTAGATGTGGCCGAAGTCGTCGTTGCAGTTGCCGCCGCGCGAGACGACGCCGATGACCGCGCCGGTCTCCTCGCTGATCGCGGGGCCGCCGGAGTCGCCCTCGCAGATCGAGCGGCCGACCTCGAACTCGTTCACGCCGAGCGCGGTCTTGCTCGCGGAGATCCCCCGGCCCATCGCGAGCACGGAGACGTTGTCCTTCTTCAGGCGCGTGCCGAGCGGCATGCGCTTGTCGTTCTGGCCGTAGCCGACCGAGCGCACCGTCTCGCCGTCGACGACGCCGACCTTGCTGCCGACGCGCACCGCGAACGGCTCGACGTCGGGGACCTCGGCGTCGAGCACGACGAGGGCGATGTCCGCGTCGCAGAGCGTGTCGCTGTCGGGCGCGATGATCTTCTTGCCGACCGCGATCGGCTCCGAGCTGAAGCGCGGGGACGCGCCGGTGTAGACCTTGATGTGGCTCGGCGGGAGGTTCCCCTTGACGTGGCGGCCGTTCGTCGACGATCCGTTCTCGTCACACGTCACGGTCGCCGTGAGGACTTTCGCGACGCAGTGCCGCGCCGTGAGCACGACGTTGGGGGCGACGAGCGCGCCGGAGCAGAGCTCGTACTCGCCTTCGTCGCCGACCTTGAGCGCGACCACGTTGCTCGCGCCGGCCTTGTCGTCGTCGGTGGACCCGCCGAAGATGCGGGCATCCATTCCGCCCACGACGTCCGTTTCCACCTCGTCGCCACCGACCTCCTCCGCGCACCCGATCCCGCAGATCATGGTCAGGACGAGGAGGGTGGTACGAATGATCCAGGTGGTGATCCCTGCGTCACATACCGTGTGCGCTGAAGTGCGCGATTGTACGGTGGCGGAGGCGGACGACCGAAGCACTGCCGTCCTACCCTTCACCTTGTATGCCGATCCCCTACCTCTACCGTATCGCGCAAATGCGTCCGCATGCCGCGCACACGAAGGGGCCCCAGAAGCGGCCGCGCAAGCGGTCGCGAAGCGACCCGGCGTCTTCGCCGGGCCGTGTCTGGGGTGGGGGTGTCGGGGGCGAAGCCCCCGACGTTGAGCGATTGGACATGCATTGGGCGCCGGGTTAGCTCTCCTCCTTTGAAGTCTTCTCTTGTCCTCGAATCCGACGGCGTGCCGGTTTCTGGGCTCGGGCGCTTCACGCTGACCGACCGGCAGCTCGCGCTCGTGCTCTCGGGCGTCCTCTTCGTGGTCGCCGCCTGGCCGCTCGCGCTCACGGAGGTCCCTCCTTATCAAGACCTCCCGAACCACCTCGCGACGACGACCGTCATCGGCAACCTCGCGGCGTACCCCGAGTACACCTTCAACGGGTTCCTCAAGACGAACGCCGCGCTCTTCACGTGGCTCTTCTTCGTCGGGAAGCTCACCGGCATGAACGCGGCGGCGCGGCTGTTCGCGCTGCTCGTCATCGGGCTGAACGCGCTCCTCCTCCCGCGGTTCGTCCTCGCGCTCACGCAGAGCCGCGGACGCATGGTCGCTGCGAGCTTGTTCGCGTGGCCGATGGCGCACAACTGGTTCGTGTCGATGGGCATGCTCGACTTCGCCCTCGCCGTTCCGCTCTCGCTCGCGCTGCTCGTCTTCGTCGAGCGGCAGCGCAGGGCGCCGTCGGCGAAGAACGTCGCCGCGATCGTCGCGCTCGGCGTCGCGACCTGGTACGCGCACGTCTTCCCGCTCCTCGCGGTGCACCTCCTCGTCGCGCTCGAGGCCGTGCGCGCGCCGGCGTGGAAGGAGCGCGTCGCGAGCCTGCGCGCGATGCTCGCGCCGCTCCTGCCGGCGACGGCGCTCACGCTCCTCTCGTTCGTGCTCCACCTCGAAGACGCGGTCGCGCCGATCACCGGCGCCACCGTGTCGACGAAGCTCATCGCGCCGTGGGAGCTCGTCTACAACCTCTGGGCGCAGTGGTTCTGGGGCTACTCGAACCTCTCGCTCTCGAGCCTCGTGCCGTGCGTGCTCCTCGCGTTCGTCGCGGTCCCGCGGCTCTTCGCGCGGACCCCGGCCCCCGCCTTCTTCTCGCCGGTCGCGCTCGTCGCCCTCGCCGTCTTGTTCTGCTTCGTGCCGTACAAGATGACGAACTGGTTCCACGTCAACTCGCGCTTCATCCCGTTCCTCTGGATCGGGCTCCTCCTCTACGTGCCGGAGCGGCTCCCGCGCGCGCTCGCCGGCGTCCTCGGCGTCTCCGCCGCGCTCTACAGCGTGGGCATGGGCGTCGACTACGTGCGGCTCGATCGCGAGCGCGCCGAGTTCACCGCCGGCATCGAGGCGGTGCCGGAGGGCGCGAAGCTGATGCCGCTCATGTTCCAGCACAAGGGCGCCTCCGCCAACACGCGGAACCTCCTCCACATGTGGGGCTACTACGTCATCGAGAAGAAGACCTCGGCGCCGCTCCTCTTCGCGCACTCGCGCTCGTTCCCGCTGACGTACGCGGAGCCGCTCCCGCCGGCGCGCTTCAATCACCTCGTGCTCGAGGCCTTCGCGCCGGAGGCCGGCACGCCGAAGGCGGTCTGCAACGCGGCCGCGCGCGAGGGCGAGTGCGACCAGCTCTTCGCCTCGACCTGGAGGCGCTTCTACGACGAGGCGACGCCCCGCTACGATCACCTGCTCCTCTGGGACGCGCCCGCGGCGGCGACCGCGATGGTGCCCGCCGACTACACGCGCACGTTCGCGCGCGGCCGTCTCGCGATCTACGCCCGCCGCGACGTGAAACGCTGATACGCATCGGTCGTGGCGCGCGTGCTCTGGCTGCTCGTCGCGGCGATGCTCGCCGCTTCGCTCGCGGCGACGCTCTGGTTCGTGGTCCGCACGCTGCCGGTGCGCGTCCCGTACTGGGGCGAGGCCGAGGTCGTCTTCGAGGCTTCGCGCCTCCGCGCGCACGAGCCGCTCTTCGTCGATCCGCTCGTCGGCGCGACCGAGCGCGGCCTGCCGCCGTCGCGCTGGTACGTCACCTATCCGCCGCTCTGGAGCTGGGGCGTCTCGTTCGTCCCGCAGGGCGGCGCGCTGATCGGCGCGCGCGTCGCGAGCACGCTCGCGTGGTTCGGCGCGCTGGGCTGGCTCGCGTGGCTCGGCAACAAACGCGAGGCCGCCGTCGCGGCCGCCTTCGTCGCCGGGGTGTGGGTCCTCGCGAACTTCGCGACGACTGGACGTCCCGACTCCATCGCCGCCGCCGTCGCCGCCGTCGCGCTCGTGCGCGCGACCCGCGGAGCGCGCATCGACCCGCTCACGATCGCGCTCTTCGTGCTCGTCCCCTGGCTCAAGCCGACGATGATCGGGCTCCCGTTCGGCGCGCTCGTCGCCGCGCGCGATCGCCGCGCGCTCGCGATCGCGGCCGGCCTCGCGCTCGCGAGCGCCGCGATCGCGCACGTCGCGTCGGGCGGCGCGCTCTTCCATCACGTCGTGCGCTCGAACGCGCAGCCCTTCACCCTCGCGGCGTGGCTCGACCAGGTGCCCGCGCGGCTCCCGTTCTTCGCGCCGCTGTTCGCGTGGGCGGCGTGGCTCGGTTGGCGTGAGCGCGCGTCCGCGTCGATGCGGATCGCGCTCGGCGCCCTCGCCGCGAGCGTCGCGTGGACGCTGGTCGCCCTCGCGAAGACCGGCAGCTCGTCGAACTACTGGATGGAGCCTTGCGTCGCCGCCGTCGTCGTCGTCGTGCGCGCTCGTCCGTCGCCGCGCGACGCGCGCTTCGCCGCCGCCGCGCTCGCCGCGACGGCGTACGCGGGCGTGGCGTCGATCCGCGGCGCGCTCGAGCACGCCGCGACGTACCGCGCCGACGCCGAGACGGTGCAGCGAATGTCTGCGCTCTGCAACAAGTCGGTGGACGAGGTCGTCGCCGCGGACGAGGCCGGGATCGAGCTCCTGCTCGACGGCCGCATCCTCGTGCCGACGTACCAGATGGTGCATCTCGTGCGGCGCGGTGACTTCCCCGCCGCGCCGTGGGCCGCCGACCTCGGCCGCGCGCGCTGCTTCATCGAGCACACCGGCCAGCTGCGGCTCGTCCCCGAGCTCGCGCGTGCGATCGACGAGTCGTTCGTCCTCGTCGCGGAGGAGCGCGGCCACCGCCTCTACAAGCGTTAGCGCCCCATGTGCGTCCGCGACGCGGGGCGGCCTCCGCACCAGCTCGCGTCGTTGGCGCTGCAATTCCCTCGACTTTCGCGCTCGCGCATCGGCTTCGTCGGCTTTGGCCCTCGTGTTGCTCCGAGCGCACTTCATGAAAACCACGATTGCGATCAGCGTGAGCCTCGCGCTCGCGCTCGCGGCCTGCGCCGATCGGCCGCCGCCGCGTCAGCCGGGCACCACCACGACGAACACGACCACGACGACGTCGTACCCCTCGTACCAGCAGAGCTCGCTGCAGGAGAGCACGACCTCGGCCTACGGCGAGTCGTCGCCCGGCGCGATCTCGACGATCGGCACGGGCAACAACGACGGCACGTACGTGACGAACGCCTCCGAGGACGGCGTCGTCCACTCGGCGCCGCTCGCGCCGCCGCCCGAGCCGGCGCTCAACGATCCCGAGGCGGCCGTGCGCCCCGCGCAGCCGGGGCCCGCGAACGCGAAGGCGCCGGACGGCAAGTCGCCGACCGCCGCGGCGGCGACGGATCAGGGCAACAGCAAGGGCGAGGTGGCGATCACGGCGCGCATCCGCAAGGCGCTCGTCGCGTCGGACACGCTCTCCGTCGGCGCCAAGAACGTGAAGGTGATCACGTCGGGCACGAAGGTCACGCTCCGCGGCGACGTGAAGACGGAGGCCGAGAAGAACGAGATCGAGGGCGTCGCGCGGAACACCGACGGCGTCACCGAAGTCGAGAACCAGCTCGTCGTGAAGAAGTGAGCAGAGGGCCGGAGTCATGAAGAAAGCAATCATCGGTACCGTTCAGAACAAGGCCCAGGCGGACGCGGTCGTCACGCAGCTCCGCAACGCCGGCTTCGAGAACAAGGACATCTCCGTCATCTTCCCCGCCCCCGACGGCGAGCACGTGATGAAGAGCCGCATCGACGACAAGGGCGGCCAGGAGACGAAGGCGGCCGACGGCGCGATCGCCGGCACCGGCGCGGGCGCGGTCTTCGGCGGCTCGCTCGGCCTCCTCGCCGGCATCGGCGCGCTCGCGATCCCGGGCCTCGGCCCCTTCATCGCGGCGGGTCCGATCGTCGCGACCCTCACCGGCCTCGCCGCGGGCGCGACGGTGGGCGGCTTCACCGGCGCGCTCATCGGCCTCGGCGTCCCCGAGGATCAGGCGCGCCAGTACGAGACGCACATCCGCGGCGGCGGCGCCCTCATCGCGGTCCACGGCGAGAACGAGGAGGAGCAACGCAAGGCGCGCGACATGCTCATCGCGATCGGCGCAAGCCGCGTCGCCGTGACCCCCGAGCCCCTCTCCGACCGCGACCCCATCTCGACCCAGCGCTGACACGCGGCCCCGCGCGCCGGCCGCTCGCTACCTGCCGCGGACGCGGACGTCGATGCGGCGGCCGATGGCGAGGGCGAAGAACGCGCTGCCCTCGCCGCCGGCGTAGCTGCCGCCGATCGCGAAGACCTCGCCGTGGAGGCCGTCGTGCACGGCGTCGGAACTCACCGTCGCGACGAGGTGGAGCTTCGTCGTCTTGCCCTTCGCGACGAACGTGCGGCCTTTGATGAGGGCGAGCGTGCGGCGGATCGCGCTCGACAACGCAGGGCTCGGCGCGCCGAGCACCTGCGTGCCCTCGAGGTGACCGCTCTCGTCGATCGTCAACACGACGTCGGCCTCACCGGCGGAGCCGAGCGCGGCGGTGCGCCAGATCGGATCCGCGCTCGCCGCCTGCGGGAAGCCACGCGTGAACGCCGTCGCGAGGTCCGTCGCCGAGCGTTCCCCCACCGCGCCGTAGAGCGCAGGCGGCCCCGTCGACTCGCCGCCGCTCTCGCCGTGCGCGCTCGAGGGCTTCCCCGCCGACGGACGCCCCGCGCGCGCCGCCAGCTTCCCGGCCTTGCCCCTCGCGCGCGGCGTCGGCTTCGCCGGCGCATCGCCATCGCTGGCCGGCGCCTCGACGCCGTCGACCTCGCTCGACGCCCACGCGTTCGCGAGCGCGACGTCCGTATCCGGCGCCGGCAGCTCGAACGTCTCCCCCGCGAGCGCCGGCAGCGGATCGACGTGCTCGGGCTCCACAGGCACCGCCCGATGATGAAACAACACCGCCGCGACGACGACATGCGCGCTCAAAGAAACGCCAAAGGTGATCCACAAGCCGCGCACGCCCTCACAGTCTGCCCCATCCCCCAAAAGTTCCCGCCCAAACAAAAGGGGCCCCAGAAGCGGCCGCGCAAGCGGTTGCGAAGCAACCCGAGCGCGAAGCGCGAGGGCCGTGTCTGGGGTGGGGTGTCGGGGCGAAGCCCCGACGTTGACTAAGTGAGCTTGCGAAATTCCTCTGCAAATGGGAAAGGACGGGGCCGTGTCAGCCAGGCTCTCGGGGGTAACGATCCCGCTCTTTTCTCTGCGATCTCGCTCGGATTGGGGCATCGGCCAGATCACGGATCTCCCCGCCGCGGCCGCCTTCTTCCTCCGCGCCGGCCAGAAGCTCCTCCAAGTGCTGCCCACGCACGAGCTGGCCGAGGGCGAGACCAGCCCCTACGGCGCGCTCTCCGCGTTCGCGCTCGATCCCATCTTCATCGACGTCGAGTCGGTGCCCGACGCCGACGTCCAGCTCGGTCGTCAGGTCCTCGGCGACGACGGCGTCAACGCGCTCATGCACGTCCGCGCCGCGAAGAGCGTGGACTACGGCGTCGTTCGCACGTTGAAGCGCAAGGTCCTCGCCGCCGCCGCCGCGCGCTTCCGCGAGGCCGCGCAGGGCGAGCGAACGAAGGCCTTCGACGCCTTCGTGGAGCGCGAGCGCTCCTGGCTCCACGATCACGCGCTCTACGCCGCGATCCGCCGCGCGCACGACGGCTACGGCTGGACGACGTGGCCCGCGAACGAGCGCGATCGCGCCCCCGAGGTCCTCGCCGCCGCGATCGCGCCGAAAGAACACGGCGACCTCGGCGCGCGTGTCCTCGAGGAGATGTACCTCCAGTGGATCGCGCACGAGCAGTGGTTCGCGGCGCGCAAGAAGCTCCACGAGCTCGGCGTCGTCCTGATGGGCGACATGCCGTTCATCATCGGCAGCGAGAGCTCCGACATCTGGGCGCACCGCGAGCAGTTTCGCACCGACGTCTCGCTCGGCGCGCCGCCCGACGACTTCTCCGCCGACGGCCAGAGCTGGGGCCTCCCCGCCTACGACTGGTCGGCGATGGACAAGGACGGCCTCGCGTGGCTCCGCGCGCGCGCGAAGCACGAGGCGGAGCTCTTCGATCGCTTCCGCATCGATCACGTGATCGGCTTCTTCCGCCAGTGGCTCACGCCGCCGGGAGAGAAGGGCGCGTTCGATCCGACCGAGGAACCGGCGCAGCAGGCGCGCGGCGAGAAGGTGCTGCGCGCGATGATCGAGGCGGCCGGCCCCGGTACCGTCATCGCGGAGAACCTCGGCGTCATCCCCGACTGGGCGCGCGAGATCATGGCCCGCCTCGAGCTCCCCGGCTACAAGGTCCTGCCCTGGGAGCGCGACGAGGACTTCATCCCGCGCGACGTGAAGGCGTTCCCCGAGCTCTCCGTGTCGACGTGGAGCACGCACGACACGTGGCCGATCACGGAGTGGTGGTACCGCCTCGAGGACTGGGAGCGCGAGCGCATCGCGAAGCAGGCCGACGTCCCGCTCGACACGCCGGAGAAAGATCGCGAGCTCGCGCTCGTCCGGCTCCTCTTCTCGTCGCGCTCGAACCTCACGCTCCTGCTCGCGCAGGAGGTCCTCGGGGACAAGACGCGCATCAACCTGCCGGGCCACGTCGGCCCCGAGAACTGGACGTGGCGCCTCGATCGCCCGCTCGAAGAGCTCGCGGCGGACCCGGCCGTGAACGCGCGGCTCGCCGCGATCAAGACGCTCGCCCAGGGATCCGGCCGCTTCTGAGCGCCCTCGGGAGCGATCCAAGAAAGTTCCCGCCCGCGAGTCGAACGCACGATGAGGGCGTTCGCGTTCGCGTTCGTCGTCGCGCTCGCGTGTGGGTGCCATTCGCGCCCGCGCGACGCGAAGACCCCCGACCCCGCGCTCGACGACACCGGCGTGATCTACGAGACGCTCGGCTTCGCCGCGGAGTACCAGCGGCCGTACTGCTTCGGCCTCCGTCCGGTCTCGACGTTCGGGCGCGCGCCCGTCGACGCGCCGCCGGAGTCGAGCTGTCCCGTCCACGTGCGCGTCACCGACGCCGGCGTCGCGGCGGAGACCTTCGAGCCGTTCGATCCGCACCCCGCGCACGAAGACGTGCCCGCGAAGTACCGCGTCGGATCGCGGCGCGTCCTCCGCGTCGACGACGGCTTCATCGTCGCGTACGCGGGCACCTTCGAGGGCGAGGTCTACTGGACGAGCGAGGAGGGCGACGAGCGGCGCCCGATCTCGCGCGCGCGCCTCGTCGGGTTCGCGCGCGCGCCGTCGGGGACGGTCCTCGCGCTCGGGGTCGGAAACGCGCGGCTCGGTCGCGGCGGCGTCGTCGCGCTCGATCGCGTCCGCCGCGGCGAGTACGTCCCCCGCCTCGTCGCGACGCTGCCGCTCGAGCCGAGCGCGACCGCGTTCGACGATCACGGGCGCCTCCTCACGTACGCGCAGGGCTTCGTCGTGAGCATCGACGAGGCGGGCAAGGTGGAGAACCTCCACTACGTCGCGCGCGACATCGGCCGCGTCTCCTCGCTCGCCCGCGCCGGGAACGGCGACGTCTTCCTCGGGGTCGAGTGCGGCGTCATCCGCCTCTCCACCGATCTCGGCGCCGTGCGCGAGGAGTTCTGGTCGGCGCGGAGCGGCGCGTCGGGCCGCTGGACCCCGTGCGAAGCCGCGCAGACGCTCGTGGTCGACCGATGGTAGGGTGCGCCCCGGACCATGGAACGTACGGTGCGGCCGGGCCGCCACACTCCGCTCGGGGCGACCTTCGACGGGCAGGGCGTCAACTTCGCGGTGTACTCCGAGAACGCGACCGGGATGGAGGTGTGCCTCTTCGACGAGCACGGCGAGAAGCGCATCCCGCTCCGCGAGCACACGATGCACGTCTGGCACGGCTACGTGCACGGCGTGAAGCCGGGGCAGCGCTACGGCTTCCGCGCGAAGGGACCGTACGATCCGGGCCGCGGCCTCCTCTTCAACCCGAACAAGCTGCTCGTCGATCCGTACGCGCGCTCGATCGACGGCAAGATCGACTACGCGGAGCCCGTCTTCGCGTACGGCGAGAACGGCGCCGCCGACACGCGCGACGACGCGAAGGGGATCCCGAAGGGCGTCGTCGTCGAGGACCGCTTCGACTGGGAGGGCGACGCCCATCCCTTCGTGCCGTGGGCGGACACGGTCCTCTACGAGGCGCACCTCAAGGGCCTGACGATGCGTCATCCGAACGTCCCCGAGGAGCTGCGCGGCACCTACCTCGGCCTCGCGAGCGATCCGATCATCCATCACCTCCACACCCTCGGCGTCACGTCGGTCGAGCTCTTGCCGATCCACGAGTCGATGAACGAGCACTCCGTCGCCGCGCGCGGCCGCGTGAACTACTGGGGCTACTCCACCCTCGGGTACTTCGCCCCCGATCAGCGCTTCGCCGCGGTGCCGGGGCGGCAGGTGACCGAGTTCAAGGAGATGGTGAAACGCCTGCATCATGCAGGCATCGAGGTCGTGCTCGACGTCGTCTACAACCACACCGGCGAGGGCGATCACCTGGGCCCCTCCGTCTCGTTCCGCGGCCTCGACAACCCCACCTACTACCGGCTCCAGACCCAGAACCGCGCGCGCTACGAGGACTACACCGGCTGCGGCAACAGCCTGAACATGATGCACCCGCAGACGATCAAGCTCGTCATGGACAGCTTGCGTTACTGGGTGACGGAGATGCACGTCGACGGCTTCCGCTTCGACCTCGCGACGACGCTCGCGCGCGAGGTCGGGGCGCAGGTCGATCGCCTCTCCGCGTTCTTCGACATCATCCATCAGGACCCGATCCTCTCGAACGTGAAGCTCATCGCCGAGCCGTGGGACCTCGGGCACAACGGCTATCAGGTCGGCAATTTCCCGGTCCTGTGGACGGAGTGGAACGGCCGCTACCGCGACACGGTCCGCAAGTTCTGGACCGGCAACCGCGGCGTCGTCGGCGACATGGGGTATCGCCTCACGGGCTCGAGCGATCTCTACGAGGACGACGGCCGCCGGCCGCACGCGAGCATCAACTTCATCACCGCGCACGACGGCTTCACGCTGCGGGACCTCGTCACGTACGAGAAGAAGCGGAACCTCGCCAACGGCGAGGACAACCGCGACGGGTCGGACGACAACAGCGCGTGGAACTGCGGGGTCGAGGGTCCGACCGACGATCCGAGGGTGAACGAGCTCCGCGCGCGTCAGGTCCGAAACTTCATCGTGACGCTGATGCTCTCGCAGGGCGTGCCGATGATCACGGCGGGCGACGAGATCGGGAAGACGCAGGACGGCAACAACAACGCCTACGCGCAGGACAACGAGATCTCCTGGCTCGACTGGGACGAGTACGGTCTTCACGCATGGGACGTCGATCGCCAGCGCCTCTTCGCGTTCGTCTCCGCCGTGGTCGCGTTCCGGCGCCGGCACCCGGTCTTCCGGCGCCCGCGTTTCCTCCGCGGCGAGCGCATCGCGGGGAGCGAGCTCCCCGACATCGCGTGGTTCCGCGCCGACGGCCGCGAGATGCAGCAATCGGACTGGGAGCGACCGGAGCGCGCCGCGCTCGCGCTCCTCCTCTCCGGCGAGGCGCTCGACTGGCGCGACGCGAAGGGGGAGAACGTGCTCGACGACACGTTCCTCATCCTCCTCAACGGCTCCCACGACGACGTGACGTTCACCCTCCCGAGCATCGAGTGGGGCGCGAAGTGGGCCCGCCGCATCGACACGACCGAGGACACGATGAGCGACGGCACCTCGCTCGAGGCCGGCGCGCGCACCTCCGTCGTCGCGCACAGCCTCCACGTCTACAAGCGCACGGTCCCGGTCCGCGGCTCGTGGCGTCCGACGCGCTCGACGAAGGGCGGCTTCTGATCGCCGCTTGCGGCGCGGCCGGCGCCGCACTACGCGAGCGCGATGGGGATTCTCTTTCGGGGCGCCGCGCTCCTCGCGGCGGGCGGTGACGGGGGTGCTCGTCGACGAGGACGAGGGCGTTCAGGTCGGTGACTGCACCGCGATCAAACATCGGACCGAGCTGAACGTGAAGATGCCTTCCGATCGTTGTCCTTCGAGCTCCAACCCGCGCGTCGTCACCGTGACCGGCTCCCGCGTGGGCACCGGCACCACGATCGAAGGTGTATGGGAGATGAACGTCGGCAAGGCGCCCGTGTTCGTCGTCGAGATCAAGGACAACGTCGCGAAGGCCTGGGACAAGGGCCGGCTCCTGCGCAACGAAGACCCCTCGCTCACGGCGTCGATCGCCGGCGGCGTCGCGACGACCTCGGGCCGCTACGACGAGCTGGCGTTCGCAGCGAAGAAGCGCTGACGGACCCGTCCGGTCGGACACCCCGGTCGAGACGCCTGGATCGGCCGGCGCCTACGATCGGCGAAGATCCCTTGCGCAATTCAATGAATACATAGAGTTGGTGTCGTGGGCGCGTGGCACCGAGTGTGCAGAAGTGTCCTACACCATGCGACTCTCCAAGCTTGCCGCTCCTTTCCTGGTCCTCCTTGCTCTGGCCGCGGGCGCGGGCTGCGCCCCCGAGGAGGAGGGGGAGGATACGGTCGCCGGCGAAGAGGCGATCACCGGATCCGTGCAAGGTGCACGTATCGCGCGGATCAAGCAGGCGTACGTCGACGCGAAGCTCGAGGACTTCTCATCGATCGAGCCGCTCATCGACGTGACGGCGTGGGGCATCGGCGCGATCGATCCTCACTGGTTCTCGTTCCCCGTCGACGACCGCAACGTCGTCCTCGTCGACTTCGTCGCGGAGACGAACAAGCTCCTCGCGGAGGGGCTGCCCGGCGAGCTTGAGACGTTCGTCCTCATTTACGACGTCGCTGGAGCGGCGCCCGACGGCGGCGGCGCCCGCCTCAACCCGGTCCTCCTGTACCGCGCCGATCGCGATCAGTGGATCGGCGTCACGCGCCATCTGCAAGAGACGACCCCGTCACTCCCCTCGGCCGACGGCGGCCTCGACGCCGGCCCGTACCCCTCGAGCGACGGCGGCCTCGACGCCGGCCCGTACCCTTCGAGCGACGGCGGCCTCGACGCCGGCCCCCGCCCCGACGGCGGCTCCTGGCCTGGCCCATCCGACGCCGGCCCCGGCTGAACACACCTCGCGCACAACGACTCGCGCAGCTCCGAGCGCGGCGCGCGCGCTTCCGCCCATCGCGCGGCCCGGCTGTGCGCCAGGTTCGGAGCTCGGTCCGCAGCTCCGCTTCGCCCCATCGGCGGGGCGGATTCGTGCGGCGTGTCGGTCAGCGCGCGGCGGTGATGACCTTCACTTCGGCGATCTGCGTCGTGTCGGCGCCGGCGCGGCCGGCGAGGGGGCGGGCGATCGGGTCGAACGCGTTCGGGAGCTTCTTGAAGGAGACGTCGACGTCGGCGCCGG
Source organism: Labilithrix sp. (assembly GCA_019637155.1). Classification (NCBI taxonomy): domain Bacteria; kingdom Pseudomonadati; phylum Myxococcota; order Polyangiales; family Labilitrichaceae; genus Labilithrix; species Labilithrix sp. Next base: position 26,078 of record JAHBWE010000030.1, read on the forward strand.
TCGCCGGCGCGTAGTAGCCGCCGACCTCCTGCGTGATGTTGCCGACCGTGCCGCCCCACGTCACGCCGTGGCCGGCCTTCGGGCAGAGGTTCGTGCGGCAGCTCACCGTCGCGAGCTCGAAGGTCGTCTTGAAGAGGCCCTTCTCGATCACGGTCGACGTCGACGAGACGTGCGCGCGCGCGTGGCCGAGGCTCAGCGCGCCGCTCGTCTCGCTCGCGCGGGCGACGCCCTTGCCGGAGAGGTTCGGCATGAGCGCGACGCAGCCGGCCGCGGCGGCGAGGACGAACGCGGCGCGGGCGCGGCGATCGCTCTTCGCGCGGAGGACGAGGAACAGGAGGAGGCCGAGCGTCGCGACCATCGCGACGTTCGAGGCGGAGCGCGACGGGTTCTTCGGCGCGACGGTGGCGCTGCCGCAGCCGTTCGCGTCCGCGGGCGCGTTGTTCGCGTAGAGCTCGGAGAGGCCGGTGATGTCGTCGTCGGCCGGCTCGCGGATCGACGGATCGTTCGGCGCGGTGTAGCGGTACATGAGCGCGTCGTGCACGCCCATCTCGTCGTTCATGCCGAGCGAGTGCCCGAGCTCGTGCGCCACGACGTGGTGGAGGTCGTAGACGAGCGAGAGATCGCCCGCGTCGTGCTCGTCGTGCTCGACGACGTCGCCCACGAGCGCGGCGCCCTTCGTCGTCTTCGTGGTCCCCTCGTGCGGGAGCACCTCGAACGCGTACGCGCCGTTGAACACGACGTCCGCGTCGAGGATCTTGCCGCTCGCGTTGTCGTACGTGAGGACGGTGATCGCGAGCGCGCGGCCGGCCGGCTCGTAGCCGCCGGGCATGAAGAAGACGCCGTTCTTGCGGTCGAAGGTCGGCGCGGTGGGGGAGCTCGCGTCGAGCTTCGCGACCTGGATGTCCGGCGCGCCGACGGTGCCGCTCCACGACTGCATCGCGACCTTCGTCGCCTCTTCGGCGGTGGCGACGTTCGCCTCGACCGACGGATCGATCGTGAAGGCGACGCGGTCGACCTCCCAGTGAACGAGCTCGCCCTTCGTCGTCTTCTTCACCGAGTACGCGTTCGCGTCGCTCGTCGTCAGCGCGAAAGAAGCGAGGCCGAGGATCGAGGCGAGGGCGATCCGAGAGCGGAGGGTAGAAGCAGGCGCCACATAACCTTTTTACGCGAGTAAATCCGTCTCACTAAGGTTTCGGCACTACCGGCCGAAAATGAGTGTCAGCCTGTAACGTCACGGAGGCCGCGTCCGCACGCCTGGCCCCGCCCTCCGCCGCCGTCATCAGGTGTGTGTCCCAAACACGTCTCAACCATGCAACTATGCGTAACTATGCATAGATTACAGCGAGCTACAGCTCGGTTCAGGTCGCTGCTCGACCCTCAGCGCGCATGGTGTCGCGGCGTGCGCGCGCGGCTCGCCACCCACAGGAAGGGAGCGGTAATCGGTAGTGTGGAACTACCGATTTTCGGGTCGCTAACTGCTTATCGAAGACGCCGGCGGAGCGTCGGCTTCGACCTCGGCCGGCTCGGTCGTCTTGCCGCCGAGCGCGTCGAGCAACGTCGCGACGAGGAGGTCGCTCGACACGTTCGTCATCGCGCGGAAGCGACCGAGCAGCCAGTCGACGGTGAGGAGCACGGGCAAGCTCGCGAGCGGGAGCCCCACCGACGAGAGCACGAGCGAGAGCGTGATGAGCCCGGCCTCGGGCACGCCGGCGATCCCCGCCGCCGCGATCGCGCTCGTCACCGCGAGCTTCGCCTTGTCGCCGCCGTCGAGCGCGATGCCGTTGATCTGCGCGATGAAGAGCGCGGCGACGACCTCGTAGAGCATGATGCCGTCGTTGTTGAAGTTCGTGCCGACGCAGGCCGCGAGGCGCGCGCTGTCGTGGCCGACCTTCAGGTCCTTCTCGAGCGTGCGGAGCGTGACCGGCAGCGTCGCCATGCTGCTGCCCGTTCCGAACGCGGTCATGAGCGCCTGGCTCGCCGCGCGGAAGAACGCGATCGGCGAGCGGCGCGCGACGACGGTGACGAGCAGCGTGTACCAGCCGAGCACGTGGATGAGGAGACCGAGCGTCACCGTGCCGACGAGCGCGCCGAGCGAGAGGAAGATCGAGAAGCCGGTCGTGCCGACGACCTTCGCGACGACGCAGAAGACCGCGACCGGCACGACCGCGACGATCCCGTGGAGCAGCGTCGCCGTGAGCGCGAACGTCTCCTCGACCAGCCGGAAGATCGCGCCGCCCTTGCCGGCGTTCCGCATCTTGCGGAGCGCGATCCCGCACATCACCGCGAACAGCACGATCGTGAGGACCTGGTTCTCGACGAACGGCCGCGCGATGCTGTCGGGGACCAGCTCCGTCAGCGCGGCGACGGGGTCCATCTTCGGCGCGGTGGAGGTCGCGGCGGAGGTTGCGGCGGCGGCCGGCTTCGCGGCGACGTTCGAGGTCATCGCCTTCTCGAAGGCCTCGACGTCGGTGCGCGTCCCGGGCGAGATCGCGGCGGAGAGCCCGATCGAGAGGAGCCCGGCGACCGCCGCGTTGAGGACGCAGATCGCGATGAGGATCGCGCCCTTCTTCGCGGGGATCTTCGCGCGGCAGAACGAGTCGACGATCGCGAGGAAGACGAGCGGCGTCGCGAGCGCCTTCAGCAGCTTGATGACGAGGATGCCGACCTCGCCGAGCACCGCCGCCCGCGCTCCGAGCACGGTCCCGACGAGCGCGCCGAGCACGATCGCCACGAGCAGCCGAGCGACCAACGGAAAGCGCGACTTCTTCTCCGCCTCCGCTTCACCCACCGAAGCGTGCGTATCACGGATGAGGACAAACAAAAAACGAACGCCCTCGCGAGCCGGGGGGGGTAGCTCGCGAGGGCGCTCTCATCCGAGCTCGCGCCGGCAAGCCGGCGAGGGCGCGGGTACTCTTTCAGATGCCGGCGATCGCGAAGCCGTTGCGGCGTCGCGATCGTTGCATCGCGATCACGAGGACGCGGTCGTCGTGGTCGTGGCGGCGACGGGGCGCTGCTCGGCGCGGGCGCGGGCCCAGCGCTGGATCGTGCGGCGGTCGATGCCGAGGGCGGCGGCGGTGTGGACCTTGTTGCCGCCGAAGCGGCGGAGCGCGTAGTCGACGTAGACGCGCTGGAACTTGTGCATCGGGACGAGCGCCTCCGCCGCCTCGATGAGCGCCTCGAGCGCGTCCGGCGTCGCCTCCTTCGGGAGTGGCGCGGAGCGGCGCTGGACGACGCCGCTGTTCGGCGACGCCGCGAGGCTCGAGAGCGACGACGTGTCCTTGCGGGCGACCTTGCGCTTCAGATCCAGGATCGAGAGCATCTGCTTCACCTGGATCGCGGCGAGCTCCGTGTTCGCGCCGACGATCGAGGCGCCGAGGCGCGCGACCTTGAGGCCGAGATCGGCGCTGCCGCCGACGACGAGGACGGAGCCGCCCATCACGCCCTTGCCGACGAGCTCCACGACGTCGTCCTCCGAGAGGGCCGCCGCCGAGATCACGATCAGATCGCTGCCCGCGATCGCCTCGATGGCGCCGGCGCGCGACGTTGCACGACGGATCGCGCAGCCCTCCTCCTTGAGGACGTTCTCGAGGCCGAGGGGCTTGTCGCCCTCCACGACGAGGGAGTTGAAGCGGTAGCTCGGGAGCGGGGTTGCAACGTTCACTTGAGGATCTGCCTTTCTTCGCTCCGGGCCGTCAGGCTCCGCGAAGCGAACGCGGTGCCCCGCCATGAGCAGCGCTTGTGCCACGAGGCATGTGCGCCCAAACGTCGCGAAATCACTGCGATCGGACACACTCAGGGGCCGCCAGGCGTGTGACCGAATGCACCTCAGCACATTGGGTTGGGGCAAAAGGACACAATGCCGCACGCGGTTGCGGCTCCCGGGCGCAGAACACGGCGGCCGAGGACCGGATAGGTTCTATCCACCCCATGCAGCGTGCGCAGAGCTGGCGGAGAAAGTCGTGAAGGTCGCAACGAAATTCGCGTTGGCCTACGTGGCGGTGGGCCTGATGAGCGTCGCCGTCTACTCGTCGGTCGCAGCGAGCCGTGAGGTCTCGCAGCTCGAGGCGACGGTCACGGAGGACCTCGCCGGTCTCGGCGTGACGATGAGCGCGTCGGTCCTCTCGGTGTGGGAGCGGGAAGGGGAGGAGCGCGCGCACGAGCTCGTGGCGGTGCACGATCGCAAGGAGGTGATCGACGTCGACGTCCGCTGGGTGTGGCTCGACGCTCCGGCGTCGAGCGATCAAGGACCACGCGCCGGCGCCGCCGTCGTCGACGAGCTGCTCCACGGCCAGAACGCGACGTGGGTCTCCGTCACCGGGAGCAAGCGCCGCGCGTACGCGTACGTCCCGCTCCTCCGTCCCGGCAAGCGGCCCGCCGCGCTCGAGTGCTCGCGCGCGCTCGTCAACGCGCAGTGGGTCTTCTGGTCCGAGATCCGCGAGCAGCTCCTCCTCTCCAGCCTCGTCATGGCGTTCGCGGCGGCGGCGTCGCTCGTCCTCACCTCGTGGATCGTCGCGCGGCCCCTCGCGCGCGTCGCCGAGCAGGCGCGGCGCATCGGCGGCGGCGACCTCTCGCACAAGCTGCCGGTCACGGGCTCGGACGAGGTGACGCTCCTCGTGACGGAGCTCAACGCGATGTGCGACTCGCTGAAGGAGGCGCGCACGAAGGCGGCGGACGAATCGGAGAAACGTGTCCACGCGCTCGAGCAGCTCCGTCACGCCGATCGCCTCCGCACCGTCGGCACGCTCGCCTCCGGCATCGCGCACGAGCTCGGGACGCCGCTCAACGTCATCGCGATGCGCGCGAAGATGATCGAGTCGGGCGAGGTCCCGCTCGAAGAGGCCCCCGCGAACGCGAAGATCATCCGCTCGCAGACCGAGCGCGTGACGAAGATCGTCCGCCAGCTCCTCGACTTCGCGCGGCGCCGCGTCCCGAACCGCACCGAGACCGATCTCGCCGAGCTCGCCGAGCGCACGATGCACCTCCTCACCGCGCTCGCGAAGAAGTCGCGCGTCGAGCTGAGGGTCGACGCGGCCGAGCGCGTGAAGCTGAAGGTCGAGTCGTCGCAGATCGAGCAGGCGCTCACGAACCTCGTCATCAACGGCATCCACGCGATGCCGGACGGCGGAGAGCTCGTGATCGTCGTGCGCGAGGAGAAGGAGGCGGCGTCCCCCGACGAGCCCGGCGTCCTGAAACGCTGCGCAGTGTTGGAAGTAACCGACACTGGTGTCGGGATTTCCCGAGAGAACCTGGAACGCATCTTCGAGCCCTTTTTCACGACGAAGGCCGTTGGAGAAGGCACCGGCCTCGGTCTGAGCGTCACGCATGGCATCGTTGCAGATCACGGCGGGTGGATGACTGCGACGAGCACGGTTGGTGCAGGGACGCGGTTCACCGTCTACCTCCCGGTGGAGTAGCCGAGTAGGATCCGCGCCAATGTCCGTCACTCCCAACCTCGAATCGCAGCGCCGTGTCCTCGTCGTCGACGACGAGCCCGAGATGGCCACCGTCATCGAACAAGCGCTCACGCGCCGAGGCTACAAGGCGCTCCAGGTGAACAGCGCCGACGCGGCGTGGGAGGTCCTCGAGCGCGAGGACTTCGACGTCGTCGTGACGGACCTCAACATGCGCGGCATGAGCGGCGTCGACCTGACCGACCGCGTCGCGAAGAACCGGACCGACCTCCCCGTCATCGTCATCACCGCGTTCGGCTCGCTCGAGACCGCGATCGCGACGATGCGCGCCGGCGCGTACGACTTCATCACGAAGCCGTTCGAGATCGAGCAGCTCGTCGTCGCGGTGGAGCGCGCGCTCCAGAACAAGCGCCTGCGCGAGGAGGTGAAGCGCCTCCGCGCCGAGGTCGCGCGCTCGAAGCCGGCGGACGAGATCATCGGCGACGGCCCGCTGATGAAGAAGGTGCACGAGGTCGTGGCGCGCGTCGCGGAGACGGACGCGACCGTCCTCGTCACCGGCGAGAGCGGCTCCGGCAAGGAGCTCATCGCGCGCGACGTGCACAAGCGGAGCAAGCGCGCGAACGGACCGTTCATCGCGATCAACTGCGCCGCGATGCCGGAGACGCTGCTCGAGAGCGAGCTCTTCGGCCACGTGAAGGGCGCGTTCACCGACGCGAAGGCGACGAAGCGCGGCCTCTTCGTCGAGGCCTCGGGCGGCACGCTCTTCCTCGACGAGATCGGCGAGATGCCGCCCGGCATGCAGGCGAAGCTCCTCCGCGCGCTCGAGGAGCGCACCGTGCGCGCGGTCGGCGGCACGACCGAGACGCCCTTCGACGCGCGTCTCGTCACCGCGACGAACCGCGACCTCGAGTCCCTCGTCGAGAGCGGCCGCTTCCGCGAGGACCTCTACTACCGCATCAACGTCGTGCACGTGGAGCTGCCCCCGCTCCGCGCGCGCGGCACAGACGTGCTCCTCCTCGCGCAGCACTTCATCAACAAGCTCGCCCCGCCGATGGGCAAGAAGGTGACCGGCTTCTCCTCCGCGGTGGCGGAGCGTCTCCTCGGCTACTCGTGGCCCGGCAACGTGCGCGAGCTCCAGAACTGCGTCGAGCGCGCGATCGCCCTCGCGCGCTTCGAGGAGCTCACGGTGGAGGACCTCCCGCCGAAGGTGCGCGACTACAAGCCGTCGTTCGTCGTCGTCGCGACGGAGGACCCGACCGACCTCGTGACGATGGAGGAGGTCGAGCGCCGCTACGTCCAGCGCGTGATGGAGGCGGTCGGCCAGAACAAGACGCAAGCCGCAAAGGTCCTCGGCTTCGACCGCACGACCCTCTACCGCAAGCTAGAACGCTACAAGCTCGGCGGCCCCGAGAAGAGCGTCGCCCCCCCAAAAGACTAAGTTCTCAACGTCGGGGGCTTCGCCCCCGACACCCCCACCCCAGACACGGCCCTCGCGCTGCGCGCTCGGGGCGCTTCGCGCCCGCTTTCGCGGCCGCTTCTGGGGCCCCTCTCGCTGCTGCAGTTCTAGATCAGATCAGGTGCACTTACAGGGGGCGGTGCGGAGGGTTGCGTTGGTGAGTGTCTTCTTTGCGTCGACGCAGCGGGTGTCGTCGTCGCCGGTCATTCGGCAGAGCGCGTCGACGGCGCGGCGCATCGACGCGAGCGCGCGGCATGGGCTCGCGCACGAGTCCAGGGAGTAGTAGCGATCGTCCGTCTTCTCCGCCTTCTTCGGGTCCGCGGTGGGCGGCGCCGGCTCCGCGCCTGACCCCGGCGTCGCGTCGCTCTTGCCCGTGCCCGCGACGCCGAGCTGCGAGGACAGGCGCGCGATCTGCTCCTCCGCTTCTTCGATCGTGCGCGGCTCGCTCGCGGGCTCTTCCGGCGGGGGCGCGGCGGTCTTCGCCGGCGCGCCGGCCTCGGCGCCGCCGCAGGCCGCGAGGAGCAGGAGGGCGAAGGCACCGAGCGAGCGCGTTCTCATGAGAAGTCTCCGCGAAGGAAGGCACGAACGAGATCGGCGCCGTGCGGCGTCCCGATCGACTCGGGGTGGAACTGTACTCCGAAGATCGGCCTCCGCCGGTGACGAACGGCCATCACGGTGCCGTCCTTACACCACGCCGTCACCGCCAGCTCGGGCGGCATCGCGCCGGGATCAGCGGCGAGCGAGTGGTACCGCATCGCGGGGAAGGGGCGCGGCAGTCCGTGCATCAAGCCGTCGCCCTCGTGCTCGACGAGGCTCGTCTTCCCGTGCGTCGGCGTGGCGGCGCGGACGATCCGCCCGCCCGCCGCGGTCACGATGAGCTGATGCCCGAGGCAGACGCCGAGGACGGGGACGTCGAGGTCGAGCGCGGCGCGCGACACGCCCACGCGCGCAGGATCGTCCGGCCGCCCGGGTCCGGGCGAGAGCACGATGCGACGGGGCGCGAGCCGCCGGATCCCGTCCGCGTCGATCGCGTCGTTCCGCACGACGCGCGGCTCGCCGCCGAGCACCGCCACGAGCTGGAACAGGTTCCAGGTGAACGAGTCGAAGTTGTCGATGATGAGCGTCGTCATCGTCACGCGATCCCGAGCGCCGCCCGCAGCGCGCGCGTCTTCTGCATCATCTCGGCGTGCTCGGCCTCGGCGTCGGAGTCCGCCGTCACCGCGCCGCCCGCCCCGAACCGCGCGACGCCGTCGCGCAGCACCACCGTGCGGATCACGACCGAGAGGTCCATCGCGCCGCCGAGGTCGATCCATCCGAGCGCGCCGGCGTAGGGCCCCCGCTCCACCGGCTCGAGGCGCTCGAGGATGCTCATCGCCTCGATCTTCGGCGCGCCCGTCATCGATCCGGGCGGGAAACACGCGCGCAGCAGATCGACCGCGTCGTGCTCGTCCGCGAGCACGCCGCGCACGGTCGACACGAGCTGATGCACCGTCGCGTACGACTCCACCGCGAAGAGCGCGGGCGTCGTCACCGTCCCCACGCGGCAGACCTTCCCGAGGTCGTTCCGCGCGAGGTCCACGATCATCGCGTTCTCGGCGCGGTCCTTCTCCGACGTCGCGAGCTCGGCGGCGAGCCGCGCGTCCTCTTCGCGCGTCGCGCCGCGCGGCCGCGTCCCCTTGATCGGCCGTGTCTCGGCGACGCGATCGGCGCTCAGGGTGAGGAACCGCTCCGGCGACGAGGACACGATCGTGCCTTCCTCGAGCTGAAGGAACGCCGCGTACGGCGCAGGGTTGTCACGCTGCAGCGATCGAAACAGCGCCCACGCGCCGTCCGGATCGAAGGGCGCGTCGAACGCACTCGTCACGCAGATCTCGAACGCGTCGCCGTCGAGGATGTGCTCCCGCGCCGCGCGAACGCGCGCGACGTACTCGTCGGGCTCGAGCCACGCGCGCACCGCCCCGGCCGCGACGCGGGCGGGCCGGACCGACGGCGCGCTCGCGAGCCGCGTGACGACGCGCTCCCGCACCGCGCGCGCCGCGCCCGCGTCGCCGGCGAGGACGGAGAGCCAGGTCTTCCCGTCGCGCGTGGCGAGGACCCAGTGATGCAGCGCGAACGCGAGGTCGGGCATCCCGAGGCTCGGCCGCGCCACGCCGGGCAGCCGCTCGAGCATCTGCCCGCACTCGTACCCGACATAACCAACGAGCCCCGCCCGAAAGGAAAACGGAAATGACGAATCCCACCGAATGCCCGAAGCGTCGCCCAGCACCGCGCGGATCCCGGCGAACGGATCGCCCCCATCCGCGCGCGCCACCCGAAGCTCCACCACCGGCTCGGCGCCCATCAGCGTCGTCCCCCCTCCTTCGAGCACGAACACACCAGCCCCCGCATACGCCGCGCGAAACCCCTCCGCCGACACCGCCCCCTCGAGCACGAAGACATGATGCTCGAGCGGCCGCCGCCCACTCGCAGCCTCGTCCCCCCCCCCGAGCTCGGACGACGCGACGCCGACGGATCCGCCGCACTGGTCGGGTGCTGCCGCGTTGGAGTGTGCTGCGTGAGCGTTGCCGGGGTTGCTCTGGCGCGACGGTGAAGTGGTTGGCATTTTTCTTTGGGCCCGCACGGCGTCTTCGCTCGTTTCGGCGTGATCGCGTGGGGCGCGGGTGGGCCTTCTCACCGGCGGCGTCCTCTTCATGCGGCCGCTCCTCGGTCGAGCTTTTGCCGGATCCGCGCGGAGCTCGCTCGCGGCGACGCGACGATCGTGCGATTGAGCCGTGCGGTCATCCACCCCTCTTTCGCGCGCGCGACCGCGTTTGGCAAGGAGAGGACGGCCGCGTGAAGATCCGTTGGCGTTCGCCGGCGCGCACCGGCGCGTTTCGCAGCGCGCCGCGAGGGCTCCGCGGCGCTGCTTTCTCGCGGCGAGAACGCGTCGGGCCGCGTGGCACACCCGCTGCACCGCTTCGAAGGGAACCGATGGTGGGGCGAGTCGTGCTGGCGTTCGGGGCCCTGTCGCTCGTGGGATGCCATGCCGTCGTGCCGGCCGCGCGGCTCGCGCTCCTCGTCGGCTCCGCCCACGCGCGCGGAACCGACGTGCGCAGCGAGACGCGCGAGGAGGCCGCCGCGAGCTTCGACTGCCCGCCCGACGACGTCGAGCTCGACTCGATCGCGGACGGCTACGTCGCCAAGGGCTGCGGGCAGTTCCAGCACTTCACGTGCCGGGGAGAGAGCGTCCTCGGCTGGAGCTCGTGTACCTCCGAGCCCCCAATCAGACTGCCCCCGCTGGTCACGAGCCGGGAACGCTGACCGCCGCCGAAGGCGCGCGGGCGCAGATCCACGCGCGCACGTGCACACCGGCGGAGGAAGCCGCGATGCGAGTGGCGGTGAAGGGGCCGAGCGCAGCGGGGTCGTGGGGGTCGTCGAGCGGTGGCGCGTTTCATAATGCAGCGCCTCTTCCGGCTCGCGCTCACCTAGGATGCGCGAGGGAGGAATGTCGCGCGTCTGCATCAAGCTGGCGCTCCTCTCGTTTGGGTGGCTGCTCGCGGCGTGCGCTCACACGCGCGCGGAGAAGCTCCCCGGCGAGACGGATCTCGAGGTGTCGCGTGTGTCGATCGTCTCGGTCGACGGACAGAGCGACGACTTCTCCGTGCTGCTCCCGCGTCTCGGGTCGCGCCCGGGCAACGCGCTCTACACCAACCGCTACTACAACCCGGTGCGCGTCGCGGAGGACCGGCGCCGCGTCCTCACGTTCCTCCAGTCGAAGGGGTACTTCGACGCGCGCGTCGAAGAGCCCGACGTCGCGATCGACGAGGCGAAGAGGCGCGTCGAGATCACGATCCAATACGAGAAGGGACCGCGCTACGCGCTCGCGGGCGTCGGCTTCGAGGGCGCGCCGCCGGGCACCGAGCCGATCCTCGACGCCCGCGTCACCGCGCGCGCCGGCGATCTCTACGACCTCGAGACGATGCGCGTCGCGCGCTACGACATGGCGCAGGACCTCCAGCGCGAGGGCTACGGGCACGCGCGCGTGTACGTCCGCACGTACGTCGATCGATCGGCGCACACGATCCGCGTCGTGTACTTCGCCGATCCCGGACCGCGCACGAAGATCGGAAGGATCACGATCGAGGGGACGCGAAAGGTCGACGCGTCCGACGTCCGTGCGCGGCTCGGGCTCGAGCCCGGTGAGCCGTACACGCTCTCGCGCAAGGAGAAGGCCGAGCTCGATCTCTACGACATCGGCGCGTTCGCCGGCGTCGTGATCGACACGACCGCCGACGTCGAGACCTACTTCGGCGACGTCCCCGACTCCGGCGGCGTGATCCCTCCCGCGCGCGTCGCGGCGGACGGGACGCTCTCGCCCCGCGCGATCGACGACACGATCGATCTCGTCGTCCACGTCGACGAGGCGCCGTCCGCGCGCGTGCGCCTCCGCGGGACGGTCGAGGCCGATCCGACCCGCGGCGACGCGACCGCGGGCGCCGAGCTCCAGCTCCGCAACGTGTTCGGCTCGCAGCACCACGTGACCGTGCGCGGGCGCGTCGGCTACGGCGTCCTCTTCTCCGACGAGGTCGACACCCCCGGCGGGCTCTACGGCGACGCGCTCCTCCGCTACACGCGGCCGTCGCTCTTCGGGCGCATCGTCGACGGACGGCTGTCGGTGCGCTTCCGCGACGTCCTGTATCCGGGGTTCCACTTCCGCGAGCTGTTCGCCGGGCCGGGCGTCCGCTCCACGCTCGCGCGCGATCTCTTCGTCGAGGCGGACGCGGGCTTCCGCCTCGGGCAAGAGGTCGACTTCGGCAGCTTCGACGAGGCGACGCGCGCGCGCTTCGCGCTCTCCGATTCGCGGACGTATCGCGGGGCCGAGGCGTCGGGCGCGATCGTGTGGGACGCGCGCAACGATCCGGTCGAGCCGATGCGGGGTCATCTCCTCGCCCTCCGCGTCGCGGCGAGCCCCGGCGGCGCGCTCGCGACGAACCGCTACGTGCTCGCCGCCCCCGAAGGACGCGCCTTCGTCCCGCTCTCGTCCTCCTTCTCGCTCGGTCTCCGCGCGTCGGCGGGCTGGGTCTTCGGTTGGGACGACGCGGGGGTCCCGCTCGGCCCGCGGTTCTTCGGCGGAGGCGCGTTCGGCAACCGCGGCTTCGGGCGTGACCGGATGTCGCCGGTCGCGCCGTCCGGCACGCTGGTCGGCGGCCTCAGCCTGCTCGAGAGCTCGGTCGAGCTCCGCTACTTGCCGGTGCTGAAGCAGGCCGGCCTCGTCGTCTTCGTCGACGCGGGCGGCGCCGGCACGCGCGCGAACCCGCTCGAGGCCGGCGTCTCGATGGCGGCGGGCATCGGCCCGCGCCTTCGCCTCTGGTACGTTCCGTTGTCGGTCGATCTCGCGCACCAGTTCGTGCGCGACGCCGAGCTCGGCAACCATCGTTTCCTCGTGTTCGCCCGCATCGGAGAGGCCTTCTAGATGAGCGACGAGCCCGCCGAGAAGAAGGAGCCGCCGAAGCGAAGGTCCGTCGCGCGGCGCGTCCTTCGCGGCCTCCGCAACCTCCTCGGCGTCGTCGTGCTCCTCCTCGTCCTCGTCGTCGCGTGGCTCCACACCGACTCGGGCGCCGAGACGCTCCGGTCACGGATCGAGGCGAGGCTCGGCGAGCGCGTGACGACGAAGGCCACGATCGGACAGCTCCGGTTCTCGCTCTTCTCCGGCATCTCTCTCTCGGACGTCACCGTCTTCGATCGCGACGACAAGGGCGCGATCGTCGCCGGTCGCGCCTTCGTGAAGCCGCGGCTCGGCGAGGTCCTCGGCGGCACGATCGCGCTCGACGAGGTCACCCTCGAGCACGTGAACGTCGAGGTCCGAGGACGACCCGACGGCACGACGAACCTCACCGGGATCGCGAAGCCGTCTCCCCCGCGCGATCCCAACGCGAAGGACGATCGGCGCGTCGTCGTCCGCGCGCTCGCCGTGCGCGACGTCGCGGTGCACGTGTCGAAGCCGGACGGCGCGAAGATCGACGTCGAAGGCGTCGCGCTCGACGGTCACCTCGATACGCGCGCCGCGGCCGGGACGACGAGCGCGGAGCTCGCGCTCGCGATCGCGAAGGTCTCCGTCGAGAGGCCGCGCGAGCTCACGCTCACCGTCACGGAGATCGCGACGAAGGCGACCGCCGATCTCGTCGGCGGGCGTGGCCCGATCGTGCTCGGACCGACGACGGCGGCGATCCGGGTGACGCGACCGGAGCAGAAGGACGTCGCGACGAAGCTCTCGCTCCCCAAGCTCGCCGCCGACGTCACGCCGGAGCGGCTCACGCTCGCGCTCGAGACCCTCGAGCTCGCGGCGCTCTCGATCGCGACGGCGAAGGTCGAGGCCGCGCGCAAGGCCGACGGCTCGGTCGATCGCGTCGAGACGGCGCGCGTGACGAGGCTCGCGGTGAAGGCCGCCGACGTCGAGGCCCTCGCCGGCAAGCCGGTCCTCGCGAGCGATCTCACGATCGAGGTCGACGCGTCCGGACCGGCGGAGGCGTTCGCGCCGAAGATCGAGATCGCGAGCGCCGGCGGCGTCCTCACGCTCCGCGCGTCGCTCGACCTCCGCGATCCGAAGGTCGTCCGCTACGACGCGTCGCTCACGACGAAGTCCCTCGACGTGAAGAAGGTCTACGCGTCGGAGAAGGTGCCGCCCCTCGTCGTCGGCGAGCTCGCGCTCACGGCGAAGGGCGAGCGCAAGGAAGACGCGCCCGCGCGGCTCGGAGGAACGCTCCTCCTCCGCGACGTCCAGGTCCGCGACGTCATGATCGACGCCGTCGACGCGCGGTTCCGCGTCGCCGATCACGTGATCGCGATCGAAGAGCTGACGGTGCGGGCGCTCGGTCAGAAGCTCGACGCGAGCGGGACCTACCGCGCCGAGACGAAGGAGATCGACGCCGAGCTCACCGCCGACGCGCGCGTATCGGAGCTGCTCGCGAGGCTCCGTCGCGCGGGGGTGCTCTCGCGCCCGCCGTCGCCGATCGCCCTCGCGCTCTCGCTCTCGCGTCCGGTGAAGGTCCGCGTGTCGGGGAAGGTCGACGGCGAGATGGTCGTCCGTGTCGACGACGTCGACGCGAGGATCGCCGGCGGCGCCGCGCGCGCGAGCGTCACCGCGCGCGTCGTGCGCGGCGATCCGGCGAAGGACGAGAAGGCGATCGTCGTGAAGCACGTCGACGCCGACGTCGATCTCCGCGCGGTGTCGCTCGCCGAGATCGGACGCCTGCGCGGGAAGGAGCTCCCCGTCGCGGGACGCGCGCGCGGACGGGTGCGCGTGGAGGGAGACCTCGCCGCGCCGGAGGGCGAGATCGACCTCACCGTCGATCTCACCCTGCCCGAGGATTCCTCGCAGCCGGTCGGCACGTTGCGCGCGAAGGGCGACCTCGGCGGGCGCGCCGGCGCCGGGCGCATCGACGCGAAGATCGCGCTCACGAACGCCTCCGGCGCGGCGCTCGCGACGGTCGACGTCAAGGGCACGCGCGCGGGCCTCGCCGCGCCGCTCGCGATCGCGGTCGACGTGCCCGATCGGTCGCTCTCCGACTTCGCGCCGCTCCTCGCGCCGGAGATCCGCGAGAAGCTGCCGAAGGACGCGCGCGTCGCGCTGACCGCGAAGGTCGACGGCGGAGCGCGGCGCACGAACGTCGAGGCCGATCTCACCGCGCACCTCGCGCCAGGCGCGGCGCCGATCACGCTCCGCGCGCGCGCAGCTCTCGAGGGCCCGCCCGCGGCGGCGTCGACGGCGCCGCTGTCGTGGACGCTCGACGCCGACGTCCCCGAGTCGGAGCTCGCGTCGCTGCCGCTCCCGCCGGAGAGGCGCGTCGCGCTCGCCGACGTCCGCGGCAAGGTCGGCGTCACGCTGCACGCGAAGGGCACCCGCGCCGACGCCGCGGGAGACCTCACGATCACGGCGCGCGGCGTGGCGAGAGGCGTGAGCCCTCCGCTCGACGCGCGCGTCGCGGTCGCGCTCGGAGACGACGCGACGACGATCGATCTCGAGGGGTCGCTCTCCGAGCTCCGCGTGCTCGAGGGATCGGTGCGCGCCGCGCTCGGAGGCAAGGGCCTCGTCACGGCCGCCCGCGCGGGCGCGCTCGCGACGGTGGACCCCGCCGTCGCCGGCACGCTCACGATCCCGGAGCGCACGATGACCGAGTGGTCGCGCCTCGCGCCGGGCGCGCGCGACCTCCCGGGGAAGCTCGGCGGCGACCTCGCGCTGTCGGGCCACGCGCGCGATCCGGAGCTACACCTCCGGCTCGGCTACGCGGGGTATCCCACGCTCACCGGCGCCGCCGGCGCGCTCGCGATCGACGCGCGCGGGAAGCGCGAGCGGGCGGTGGTCACGGTGAAGGCGAACGACGCGATCACCCTCGCGGCCGAGGTCTCCCCCGCGGCGGTCCTCGCGGCGCGCAAGGTCGACGGCGGCGCGGCGAAGGTCCACGCGTCGCTCGACGCCGACGACGTCCCGATCGCGTCGCTCCTGCCGGACAGCGAGGACCTGCGCGCGTCGCGCCCCCGCGGTCGGCTCGACGCGCGCATGACGGCGGACGCGACGCTCGTGTTCCGCGGCGACGCGCGCGAGCTCGGCGAGCTCTCGATCCGCGGGCCCCTCACGGTGAAGGAGGGCGCCTTCCAGATCCCGACGACGTGGCGACGCGTGCACGACGTCTCGGTCCACGTCGAGGGCGACGGCGACAAGATCGCCATAAAGAGCATCGCGGCGAAGGAGTCGGATCGGGACGAGCCGAACCGCGCGCTCGCGATCGACGGCGCGTACGCGGTCCGCGATCGCGAGCTGTCCCTTCACGCGAAGGCGCATCGCGTCCTCCTCTCCGGCGGCAGCTTCGGCATGCTCGACGCGCCGAAGGCCGCGCTCAGCGCGGACGTGTCGGTGCGGGCGTCGCTCGGCGGCGCGGTGCGCCGCGTCGTCGTCGACGTGAACGCGCTCGATCTCGACAGCGGCGATCGTCAGCCCCGCGCCGTGCAGCAAGAGGTCTTGAGCCTCGGCGACGTCATCGAGGTCGGCGCGGGCGTCCCGGTCGGCAAGCTCCCCGTCGCGTCGCCGCCGCCACCGCCGCCGCCGCGGACCGCGGAGCGCAGGCCCGAGGACAAGTCGCTCGACGTCGTCGTCCGGATCCCGAGGCCGATCCACGTGAAGCAGCGGCCGCTGGAGCTCTACGCGAAGGGGGAGGTCCACCTCGAGCGGTACGGCGAAGAGCGCGTCCTCTCGGGGAAGCTCGAGGCGAGCGACGGCTCGCTCCTCGTCGGCGGTCGACTCCATCCGTTGACGAAGGGCGAGGTCCGCATGACGGAGGAGGGGCCGTTCCTCGATCTCCACTTCCGTCGCGAGCCGCACCCGGCGGCCCTGCGCGATCTCGCGACCGCCGGCGGCACCGACGTGTACGCGCACATGGTCGGGCCGTTCGGGAAGCAGAAGATCTCCTTTTCGGGGACGGCCGACGGCCTCTTCGAGGGGCTCGCGATCGAGAACATCGGCCGCGTGCGCGTCCTGTCGACCCCGGACGCGCCGGCGGGGCAGACGCCGCAGCTCCCGCTCGTCCCGCAGATCCGGCAGACCGCGTTCATGAGCGCGAACCTCCCGCACCTCGCGTTCCTCGATCGGATGAACACCTACGCCGATCCGAACGTGAGCCGCTTCGCGTACGGACGCTTCGAGAACCTCGAGGCCGAGCGCTACTCGCAGGACGGAACGCGCCGCATCCGCACGACGGTGCGGTCGCGCGTGATCGGTCAGAGCGACGCCGAGGTCGAAGGCAGCCTCCTCTTCCGCAACGATCCCCGCGTCGTCTCGGGGATCGGCCTCCTCGGCGGCACGCGCGTCGGCGGCGGGCCGACGATCTTCCTCGAGTGGTCGAGCGCCGATTAGCGTCAGAGCTCGACGGACACGCGGTAGACGAGGAGCGCGTACACCGGCATCTTGAGGATCTGGAAGCCGAACGAGTCGTCGCCCGGGCGCGTGAGCACGTTCGCGAGGAAGAGGTCGTTCTTGAGGAGGCCGATCCTCCGGCCGCCGGTGAAGCCGACGGCGAGCTCGAGCTCGCGCTCGCCGCGCCGGGGCAGATCCATGACGCGCACGGTCGGGCCGATCGCGCCGAGGGTCTGCGATCGGAAGAACACGGTCGCGTCGTAGCGGAAGAGCCACCCGCGATCGTGCATCGTCGTGTGGAGCCAGTCGAACGAGTTGTTCGGACAGTCCTCGTAGCGGATCGCGGCGTTCCCCATGAAGAGCACCGGATCGGCGACCGGCAGCACCATGCGGAGGCGCCCTTCGCCGTAGCCCCAGCTCTCGGTCGTGAAGGACTTCTCGTCGTCGAGCGCGGAGCGGACCTCGCGCGTGCCCGCGACGTCGGGCGCGAACGCGTACGTGCGCCACACGCGCCGGTAGCCGGCGGTCACGCCGGCGCTGAAGAAGAGGAAGCGCACGTCGGTGTGCGCGGCGACCTCGCCGAAGCCGAGGCTCGCGAGCGTGTTGACGCGCGGGACGATCGCCGCGTAGTCGTCGCGCTGGATCGAGAAGCGGCGCTCGAGCGTCGCTTGCACGCCGGCGGTGTACGCGTCGAACGAGGCCCACGTGCCGCCGCGCGGCGCGGTGAGGAACACGTCGCGCGGCACGAAGACGGGCGGGACGTCGGCGCCGATCGGATGCTCCGCGGCCCGCGCCTCCGGCACCGCGCCGAACGCGAGCATCGCGGCGAACACCGATCCACGCGCCATCCGCGAACGAGGCACGCCCTCAGACTAGGGGCCGTTCCCGTTCCTGTCGACGTCATCGGAGCCCGACGGCTCACGATCCTCGGACGCGCTCGCGCCGGATCAGATCGCGGAGGGCGGCGCGCAACGCGTGGGCGCGCGAGCCTCTCGCGACGGGCGCGCCGTCGACGCTCGCGATCGGCAGGCACTCGATCCGAGCGCTCGTGAGGAAGGCCTCGTCGCATTCGCGAAGCTCGCGCGCAGCGACGCGTCGCTCCTCCGCGACGAGGCCCACGTCCTTCGCGATCTCGAGCACCGCCGCGCGCGTGACGCCGGCGCGGCACCCGGAGTCGAGCGACGGCGTCGCGAGCGCGTCGCCGCGGACGACGAAGAGGTTCGCCATCGTCGCGCACGCGAGGTCTCCGTCGAGCGTGAGCTGGATCCCCTCCGCCGCGCCGCGCGCCTCGGCCTCGCGCCGCGCGAGCGTCTGCATCGCGTAGCTCGTCGTCTTCGCGCTCGCGTCGAGCCGTCCCAGCGCGACGTCCACGCGGTCCGCCTCCGCGGTGCGCTCGTCTCGGGCGCCGAAGCACGCGGGCGGGATGCGGCGCGCGCTCACCGTCACCACCGCGACGCCGCGGGCGTACTCGTCGTCGGTGGGCACGCGCATCGGCTCGGCGAAGACGGAGCACGTCGTGTCGGTCACCGTCACGCGCACGCGCGCGTCGGCCGCGCCGGTCCGCGTCGCCGCTTCGTCGAGGACGTCGTCGACCGCGCGCGGCACCGAGAGCCCGAACGCCGCCGCGGCCCGGCGGAGCTGCGCGAGGTGCCGGTCCGCGCGAAAGCAGCGCCCGTCGTACGCGCGCAGCGTCGCGAACGCCCCTTCGCCGAGCTGGTAGCCGCGATCGAGGAAGGGCACCCGCGCGCTCTCGACCGCGACGAAGTCCCCATCGATCCACAACACCCGACTCAACGCGCGCCGAGCATGACACGCCTCGCCCCGCGGGCAAGCACCACGCGAAGTCGCGTCTCCCTTGCCCCGTGGGCGCGGCGCCGCATCACCTCGTCCGCGGAGCTCTCGAGGAGCGGGGCGGAGCTTCGTCGAGGTGCTAGGCTGCGCGGCGATGCGCCTCGTGGTGCTGATGCCTGCGTTTCAGGAGGGCGAGCGGCTCGAGGCGACGCTCGACGAGCTCGCGGTCGCGGCGCGCGCGGGGGGACACGACGTGGTCGTGTTCGTCGTCGACGACGGGAGCGCGGCGCCGATCGTGCTCGAGGCGCGCGCGGAGCTGCGGGTCGTGCTCGCGCGGCACCCCGTGAACCTCGGGCAGGGCGCGGCGATCGAGACCGCGCGGCGGCTCGCGCTGCATCCGCGCTGGAGCGGCGAGGACGGGTTCGACGCCTACGTCACGATGGACTCCGACGGACAGCATCGCGCCGCCGACGCGCTCGCGCTCGCGGAGGCGATCCGCGCCGGCGCGGACGTCGCGCTCGGCGATCGCTTCGCGGGCGCCTCCAACGTTCCCCTCACGCGCCGCCTCTTGCTCCGCCTCGCGCGCGCCTTCGAGCGCTGGACGACGGGGCTCGTCCTCGCCGACGCGCACAACGGGCTCCGCGCGTTCAGCCCGCGCGCGATCGGCCTCATGCGGCTCCGGCAGAACCGGATGGCGCACGCGACCGAGCTGACGCGGCGGATCGGCGAGTCCGTGCATTCTGCACGTGCCTTGAAGCTCGTCGAGGTCCCCGTCTCCGTGCGCTACTCGGCGGAGACCCTCGCGAAGGGCCAGACCGCGGGCGGGGCGATCGCGATCCTCGTCGATCTGTTCCAGGGCTTCTTGTTCGGGAGCCCCGAGTGAAGCCCGAGGTCACCGTCGCGGCGCTCCTGCTCGTCGGGTTCCTCGTCGCGCTCTTCATCCACGACTGGACGACGCGCGCGCGAAACCGGCGCCTCCTCTACGTGCAGCTCGCCGTCTTCGCGGCGGGCGCGCTGCTCATCTTGTTCCCCGAGATCGCGCGGCGGCTCGCGGCGGCGGTGGGGATCGGCCGCGGCGTCGACTTCGTCATCTACCCCACCGTGATCTGGCTCGTGCGCGAGTCGCTCGTGAACCGCCGCCGCCGCCGCGAAGAAGAGGAGCGCCTCACCGAGCTCGCCCGCTCCGTCGCGATCGAACGCGCGCACGAGGTCTGAGCGGGCCCCAGAGAAGCCGGGCAGCGATCGCGAGCGCCGACCACCCGAGGCCGTCGCCGACGGTTCGGAACCAGGTCTCGTCTACCGTCCAGCGGACGCGCACGCGCGCGGCCAGGGCCTGGTGCGGTGGAAGTCGCGTCGTCACCTCGCCCGTCGGCTCGACGAGCGCGCTGACGCCGTCGTTCGTCACGCGCAAGAGTTGGCGCCCGTGCTCGACCGCGCGAGAGCGCGCGAGCGCGAGATGGAGCTCGGCGCCGGGGGAGTCGCCGAACCACGCGTCGCTCGTGAGGTTGACGAGGAGCTCCGGCCGCGTCGCGTCGACGGAGCGCGCGAAGGCGTCGTAGAGGATGTCCTCGAAGCAGATCGAGACGCCGATCCGGTGCTCATCGAGGACGATCGCGTCGGGACGTGGCCCTTCCGTGAACGGAGCGACGGGCGGGACGGCGCCGCCGAGCAGGGCTCGTTCGCCGAGCGGCGCCAGCGATTGCTTCAGGTACGTCCCCAACCGTCGGCCGTCGGGCGCGACCATCACCGCCGCGTTGAAGACCTCGGGTCCGCGCGCCGAGCGGCGTTCGAGGATTGCGCCCGTGAGGAGCGGCACGTCGATCGCGACCTCGTCGCGCTTGAGCGCACCGAGGACGTCGTCGCGGAAGAAGGCCTCCGTCGTTCGTGTGTCGTCGGCCGGCAGCGCGCGCGTGATCGCGGTCTCGGGCCAGACGACGAACGCCGGACGGACCCCTGTTCGCAGCGCCGTGTCGGTCGGCGTGCGGTGCACGTCGATCTCGCGGTCGCGGGCGTCGAGTGGACCGAGGTTGCCCTGAACGACGAGGACCTCGCTCGTCGGGCTCCGCGCGATCCGCTCGCGGAGCGCGCGCATCCGAACGAGACCGCCCAGCGCGAAGCTCGCGACGGCGCTCGCCAGGACCGCCGCGCGAACCCACGCCTCGCGGTGCTTACCGCTCCACCAGGACGCAAGGACGACGACGACACCGGCGTTGACCGTCGCGACGAGCCCGCTCACGAGGACCGGACCTCCGAGCGCGGCCGGCTGCATGAAGACGGGGCACGCCTGAACGACGACGCCGAGGTACCAGGGGAGGAGCTGCGGGAAGAGCATCTCCGCGCTCATCCAGGAGAGCGGGAGCGCGACGACGAGCGACGACCCCAACGCCACGCACCGCGCCGCTGCCCCGAGCGCGAACGCGCATCGCAGCGCGGAGAGCGCGCAATAGACGCCGAACGCGACGCCGCTCACGATCGGCGAGGCGTGCGCGACGCGAACGACGGCAGGGACGGTCCACCAGAACCCGAGGAGATGAACGAAGAAGCCGAACGCGAGCCCGGCGATCGCCGCGCGCGCGACCGACTGCTTCGCGACGGACGCGACGGGCGCGAGGCAGAAGAAGCTCGCGGGCCAGAAGCTCGCGGGCGGCAGCGTCGAATAGAGGAGTATCGCGGAGGCGGCCGCGCGGAGGAGCAAGGAGATCACGGGCGCGCGCGCCGTCGCCACGAGCCAATGGCGATCGCACTAACAAATACGAATCCCGAATAGCGGGCGCCGGCGCTGCCTCTCGGACCGCAGGCGCACGATGCGGCCGAGGGTGGATAGCCGCTCGCGAGCGTCGCGCGCTCGTCCTCTCCCGGCGCCAAGACGAGCGCGCGTCCGGGCTCGAGCGCGTCCGGATACATGAGCGAGCTCTTTGCGCGTGGCTCGATGCAAGCCGGGACGCCCGCGAGCGCGCGGCTGGGGTCGGCGACGCACGAGTGCTCGAGCCCGAGGACGTGGCCGAGCTCGTGGACGAGGACAGCGAAGAGCGGCAGGCTCCGCGCGCCGTCGCCAGGAGAGCCTGGAGCGCCGCGCGACCAGTCGACGTCGACGCCGTTCACTTCGATGTCCGCCTCGGCGACTTCTCCGTCCGCTGCGTCGCCCGGAGCGTCGATCGGATAGAGGTGCGTGACGGCCTGATGGGCACGCGTGAAGCAGCCTCGCGCGGAGAGTGCCTCCTCCGAGCAGCGTCGCGACGTCTGGAGCAAGACGACGCTCACGCCGTCCTGCGCGACGTCTCCGCGCGGCCTCGACGCGGCGATGCGGATGCGTGGAGCGCCGCTCGGACGGAGCCCGTTCCACGCGTCCGCCGCGAGCTCGAGCTCGCGGCGAACGACCTCCTCGGAGAGCGACTTCGCGTTCGCCGGAACGACGGGCACGAGCTCGATCTCGCGGCGCGCCCAGTGGACCCGTTTCCCCGATCCGACCGTCGCGAGCCTCCCGGCGAAGGCGGTCGCCGGAGCGAGGACGATCGCGAGCCCGCCGATCAGCGACGCGAGCGCGCGGATCACGAATCGCCGCCGCTCACTCGAACTCGAACCGACTCACGCGCTCCCGCCGACTGGATGCGTAGTGGATCTTCGTTTGAATGCTCGCTGTCACCGCGAAGGGTCCACTTCTTGTACGCGTGATCGACTCCGTCCAAAGATCGCCGGAGAAACGCTCGCTCCCGAAGAGCGCGAGCACCTCTCGCTTGATCACGACGCGCCCCGACGCGGACGGCCAGCGACAGTACACGCGAGTCTTGCCAGGGGGGGCCGCGTAGAGGAAGAGCGCGATCGTGATGTCAGGCGTGCCCCGCTCGAACTCCAGCACGAAGTCCGACGTGCGAGGCGGTCGAAGCACGCCATCGGCAGGCGGCGTCGACGTGGCCAGGAGCACCAGCGGAAAGCGCGTCACGATCTCGAATGGTGGTACGTCGCCCCCTTTCACGTCGAAGCGAACGCTCTCCTCGCCGACGAACCGCTGGCTGTCGAAGCGGTGGTTCAAGAAGTAGTCGTTGTTTGCACCTGGCGTCGTCTCCACCGTAAAGCTCGGCTCGCCGGCCGTGACGCTGATGGATCCTGCGCTCGCGTACGTGGAACCGCCGGCGTCCTCGAGCTCGTCGAGGAAGGCGGAATCGTCGATGCAATGCCCCTCGTCGTAGCGGGCAGCGGCGTCGAATCGTGGATATCGATTGGAGCCAACGGGTAAGAATCGAGCGGTCAAGATCGCGCCCAACTCTCCGATGGTGTGGTTCAAACGGAGCGTCCCGCTCCCAGGCTGCACGAGGTACGCGAAGGGATCCCCGTCGAACGAACCTGGTCCAATCTCGGAGGTCGTCGGTGGAGCCGCATCTGGAACGGTGTTCGCTGGCGATGCGGCGTCGCCGGATGACGAGGACGACGGCCCGCTCGACGCGTCGTCACTGCATGCGATCGCCGCGAGGGTGAGGAGCGCGAGGAATGCGAGCCGCCTCATAGTTTCTCCACGTCTACGACCAGCGCGAGGGGGCACCTTGCGCAGCCCTCACCCGATAGGAATCTGCCATCGATGGAGCCGTCGATCAAAGCCGATGGATATTGTCCAGGCTGCGAGCGGAGTGGCAGGCTTACTGGAAATTCAAAGGTCGGTACAATGTTGAGACTCACGCTTCCCAGCGAGCACCCAGGCACTGACGTAAGGTACGCACCTCCCACCATCGCAGCCTCTCGGATCCCGCGATCGACGAGCTCCAGCTTGAAAGCTCCGAAGCTTTCCCAGTCCACGAGGTAGTTCACGCAGTCCATCCCTCCCGCCGGTCGGTTGACGCGGGCAATATGCACGCTACCGGCGCCGAGACCGTAGTCCGCGTGGCAGTTCCCGTAGTCCTGTTCATCCGCCCCACGGAAGGTCGAGCGCTGGTCATATCGATCGAGGACCGTGACCTTCAGCCGATCGCCGACTTGAAGGCCCTTCACGCATGGCTCATCGCGAGTGGAGTCGCATCCACTGCTGCACGCGAACACGATGGCGAGCGCCAACGCTCCGGCGAGTAGTCGTCTCATTTCGGCTCAGGAAAGATTGCTGCGTCGAGGAGCATCAGCGTCCGACTGTCGGTCGGAGTACCAAACCAGACCGACAGGACCGGCGCGCTCAACGACGCGTTTTCCATCTTGTACCGCACAACCGGTTTCCCACAACCGGCGAAGATCTCGGTGTTGAAGGTGCCAGACGCCGTCAGCGGGGGCTCGAACTGAAGGCCGCTTCCGAACTCCCTCGCTGGCCGCAGCGTGAAAGGACGCTGACACTCTGCAGGGACGCTCAAGATGTTCGGGTACAGATCTACTGTCAGACCATGCGCGCCGCGCGTAACGAGTTGTCCGGGGTTCGTGACCTGCGCCCAGAAGACGTCTGGGCAGGTGTCGCCCGGCGCCACCAGTCCAGCATTGACCTCGGCTTCGGTCAGCGTCGCGCCATCGAACGTGACGTCCGCGGGGCACTTCACGCATCGATTTCCGACGACCGTGTCGGGACAGAACACGCAGACGCCGTCGGCGTTCGATGTCTCGTTCGGCGCGCAGGGCGTGCACGTCGCCGCGTTGAGCCGGAGTGAAGGCTCGGGCGGCGGGCCGCCGAGCGCGTCGCGAACGAGGCCGTCCGCGAGGCACGTCTCGAAGAGGTTGCCGACCGTCGGAGGATCGGCGGCCGACGGCGAGTGGAGCGCGAAGACGCGGCAGCGATCGCACCAGGATTGGCTCGCGCTCGACATCGCCGCGTTGAGCGCGGCGTACGTATCGGCGTCGCGGAGGTCGCCCGACCGCAGAGCGAGGCGCTCCGCGAAGTGAGCGGCGAAGGTCTTGAGGGTATCGCCTGCGAGGCGCACGCGCTCCGGATCGTTCAGGTTCCCGAACCCCGTCGCCGCGACGCCCAAGCTCGCCGCTCCCTGCGCGGTCGGTCGCGGGACGATCTCTGCCCAGATGTCTCCATCCCCCGGGACGAGGGCGAAGCGCTGGCCGTGGCCGTCGTACACATCGTGGAGGAGCGTCGCGATGCGTCCGACGTTGGGCTGACCAATTCCACCGACCTGGCCCGGCGCGCCCGTAACGTTCGCATCGAAGCAGCTCGCGGTAGACGCTGTCTTCCGGTAGCAGGTGCCGCTGTTGGGGTGGAACCCCCAGATCTCCGCAGGCCAGTTGTACGCCGCGCTTCCCGCGACCTGACCGCTGATGAAGTCGGCGATGCCCTCGTTCGTGTACTGAAGCGGCGTCGTCAGATCGGTCCCGCCGACGGCCTGCCTCGCCATGTAGTCCACGGCGCCGTCCTGGGCGTCGTGCAAGAGCGAGCAGAACAAGAAGTGCC
This sequence comes from Labilithrix sp., assembly GCA_019637155.1. NCBI lineage: Bacteria > Pseudomonadati > Myxococcota > Polyangiales > Labilitrichaceae > Labilithrix > Labilithrix sp. Next base: position 50,983 of record JAHBWE010000030.1, read on the forward strand.
CGAACTCGTGGGAGAAGAGGCCGCGCTCGGCGCGCACCGCAGTCCCGTCGGGGAGCAACGAGTCGGCCGCGAGCATCGTGTTGAGGAAGACCTGCGAAGCTACCGCGGCCGCTGGATGGGTGGGCGGTAGTCCCGCGCGCGTGAGGATGCCGTCGCCACGCGTCGCCGCGTTGAGGACGAGCTGCGCTCCCGTCCCTGTCAGCTGGAGGAAGCTGAGGCACGACGTGGTGGGGAAGACCTTCTCGTTGCGCACCCAGCGAATGGTCGTCGGCCAGAAGCCCGCGACGATGCGCTGGCGGTGGGGCGTCTCGTAGGGGATGACGTCTCGCGCCCAGAGCGCCGCGTCGTCGGACTGGTAGAGCGCCGAGAGCCACTCGTGATCGATGTGGACCGTCGCCTTCGCCGACGACGACCGCGCGGCCGCCTCGCCGATCTCGTCGAGCCGGAAATCGCCCGGCGTCGGTCGCGCCGCGTCGTAGCCGCGGAAGTCGCAGAGGTCCGCGGGCACGAGGAAGTTCGTCATGATGATGCGCGGCGTGTCGAGCTGGAGGCAGAGCCCCGATCCACGCGGCGTCTCGCCCGCGAACATGTCGACCACCGCCATCCCGTCGTTGTTCGTCTTCGACCACAACGCCGTCGGCAGGAGCCCGCCGACGCGCTGCAGGATCGTCACGCGCATCCCCGCCGCCGCGAGCGGATGGTTCGCGAGCGGTCCCCAACCACGGATCATCACGGGATCCGGCGTTGGCGGTATACCCGCGACCGGCTGGACGAAGGCCGGGTCCTGCGTCACGGCGTGGAGGTAGAGCGTGACCGGGACCTTCGGGCCGGCGAAGACGGAGGCGATCGTCGTCGTGATGAGCTGGACGGCGTCCTTGATGCGCGTGAGGAGCCACGCCGTCGCGTCGACGAGCACGCGCGCGACGCTGCCGGACTCGAGGGCGATGTCTCCGCGCCGGTCGAGCGGTGTCGTCTCGTAGTCGAGGTAGCGAAAGCCGCTCCGCCCGAGGAGCTCGAGCCGGAGCGAGCCGTTCGCGTTGCGGAGCCCCGACGGTAGGTTCCGGATGACGACGGCCTCGAAGATGGTTCGATCGCCCGTGACGTCTCGCGTGGTCTGGAGATCGATGAGGCGGTTGTACGTCGCGCCCGGGATCAGCACTGGAACGAAGGTGCCGTTGCCGTCGCCGGGGTTCGTGAAGACGCCGCACTTGCCGGCGTGCGGCGCGAGCTCGCTGTCGAGAAGCGGGCGGCTGAGGAGGTGGATCGACAGGCGGCGGAGCGCCAGCGCGTCGTCGCGATGCCGGAGGTAGACCCACGCGTAGTAGAGCGGCGTCGCCGCGCCGCGGCTGTCGACCTCGGCCACCTTCTGAGCCCTCGCCCAGCTGAACTCGCGGCGGAGCCGCGCGGTCTCGACCGGCGTGATGATCTCCATCTCGTCGGTGCATCCGCCGGCCTGCGTGACCGGCGACTTCACGGTGACGGGGTAGTTGGGCGCCGGATTCACCGTGAGACGGAAGTTCGTGCCCGTACGGCGAGCGCTGGCCGGTTGTCGGTCGGTGCAGCCTTGAAAGCGGAGCACACGACCGAGCAGGAGGGCCTCTTGCGTCGTCGGCGTCGCGGTCGGCGATTGACCCTGATAGGTGCACGTGACGTCTTGCCCGTTCGGACGACGGAAGACGAACGAGATCGTTCCGTTCGCGATGATGCCACCGGCGACGGCGTACTCCTGCTGGAGCGAGAACCCCTGCGGAGTCGACGGCTCGAAGCGACTCGTGAGGACCGAGCCGGCGTCGCCGCCGCTCGTGACGGCAAGGTCGATGAAGGGCGACGCCGTCATCGCATGTCTCGGAAGCGTACCGAAGGCGGGGGGCGGCGCAAGTACACCGCCCGTTTCCCCCCGCGACCGCCAACCAATCGAAGGGCCGGGCGGAGACGAACGCCCCCGACTCCACCTTGACGTCCTTTCCATAGAACGTCCCGGAGTGGGGCTCGTCCTTGCACGCGGAGCGCGGGTGGCGCCGCGCATCGTCGTCGTAATCGTAGTCGTGACCACCGTGGTGACGGCTCTTCGACGAGTGGCTCTTCGATGAATGCTTTCCGTATTTCCAGTGTTTCCCGTGCTTTCAGCGTTTCCAGTGGTCTCGCTCGCAGTCGTCGTCCCGCTTGTCGTCGCACCGTTCGAGGCTCACGCTCGCGTTCGGGGCGACCACGGCGCCCGCGAACGGCGGACGGACGATGAGCTCCTTGCTCCCGAGGTGGCTGACCAGGAGCTTCGGCTCCGATGCCGTCGTGCTCCGCGTCGCGGCGCGAAAGTAGGACTCGTCGCGAACATAGAGTTGCACTGGCCCGGCGCCGTCGTCGAGCTCGAGCTCGCTGCCGCGGAAGAACAGCGCCTTCGACACGACGTAGACGCCGGAATGAAGGACGACCGTCGCGCCGGACGCGGCGATGAGCTCGTCGTAGGTCCCAGGAGAGAGGTCGCGTGTCACGCCCCGCGCGACGACGACGTCGCCGAGCGAGGTCGGCGAGGCGGTCACCGACCAGCTCTGCGTGGATACGTCGATGTTGGCCGGGGCTTCGAGCCGCCCATGCACGGACGAGCCCGGCGCGCGCCGCACCTTACCCGTCGCGCGGACGTCTCCCTCGATGCGTGCTTGCTTGCCGAGCTCGACGTCGCCGACCGCCGTGACCAGCGCGGAGGAGAGCTTCGCTTCCTTTCCGATCTCGACGTCGCCGTCCGCGCCGAAGACGCCGCCGCGAACCTGCGCGCGATCGCCGATGCGGACCCGCGTGGCGGCGCCGACCGTCGTGTCGAGGAAGCTCGCACCGCTCGGGACGCGGAGGGTGATGGAGAGGACCTCGGGATCGAGGTTGCTCTGGGACGTGTCGATCGCCGGTTCGTTCGTGTCCAAGCTGCACGCCGCGGCGACGCAAGCGAGCGCGAGGCACAGCGTCCGACCCCACGAGCCAAAACGATTCGTCATGTTCCCCCTCCGGGCGACGTCGGCGTCGAGCCGCCGAGCGCAAAGCCACTACCAATCTACCTGCCGTTTCGATCACCACCAGGTAAATCGTGACAACCGATGCAGTTGGGTGCGAGGGCGGTTCCTCGGCCCCGACGTCAACGACAGTCCTCCGGCGCTGCCTGCTCCTGCACCGTGTACGGCGGGAGCTCGGGGTGGAAGCGCGGCGCGTAGAGGACGTTGAACGGCTGCTTCTGCACGCAGAGGCGCGCGCCCGGCGTGATGCCCTCGAAGACGGAGCGGTCCACGCGCTGCGCGAGGAAGTCCGCGAACGAGCTGCCCGACGCGTAGAGGTAACCGCCCGACGTGGACCACGCGACGACGGCCAGCGCCGCGAACGCGATGACGCCGGCGGTGACGCGCCGCTCGCGCCCCCACAACGCGAGGTTCAGCGCGACGAGCGTGATCATCCAGTACATGTAGTAGCGGAGCTCGTGCGACTGTGGCACGAGCGCGGCGACGACGGTGACGCCGCCGAAGAGGGCCGCGGCGACGATGTCCTCGCGGCGCCGCCGCTTCCACGCCGCCCACCCGAGGCCGCCGAGCAAGGCCACCACGTACGCCCCGAAGTACCCGCCCATGCGGTAACCCGGCTCCGACGGCGGCGTCCATTGATCGAGCGACCAGCGCGCGTGCGACGCGATGGGACGGTTGTCGATCTCGAGGACCGAGCGCACGAAGCGCGTCGCGCGCCACGACGACTCGAGGTGCGCCGGCGCCGACGAATACGCGCTCTCCGCGGAAGGGAAGCGATGCCCCAGCGCCGTGAGCTCCACCGGCCACACCGGGTTGTCGTGCAGCGCGAGGTTCTTGAGCGGCGTCGCGAGCACGAGCGGCGCCGCGATCGCGAGCACGGCGAGGCACCTGCGATCGCGCGCGCGGATCGCGAGCCACGTGAAGACGAGCGCCGAGACCGCGACGATCGGGACGAGCTGGAACTTCGAGTTCGCCGCCGCGGCCGCGAGCGCCGCTGCGCCGGCGAGGAGCTTCCACGTCAATGCGGCGCGGTCGACGAGCACGCGATGGACGAGGAGGAGCAGCATCGTCACGCACACGTTGGCGGGGAGGTCCACGTAGGCGGACGTCGCGTGGATCTGCACGAGCGGGATCGCGAGGAGCGCGAGGAGCGAGACGTGGAGCGGCGTCCCGTAGAGCCGGCGCAAGAAGACGGGGAGGCCGAAGAGGGAGGCGATCGCGACGAAGCTCGTCGCGGCGGGGTTGTCGGTGACGCGCCAGACGACGCCCTGCAAGAGCTCCATGAAGAGCGGGAAGCCCTCGTAGCGGACCTGATTCTCCGCGCTGAAGGCGAACGACCGCGCGTCGAGGAGGCCGACCATGCGGCCCGCGAAGGGGAGGTGGTAGTACCAGACGTCGTACGCTTGCGAGACGTCGCACCACCCGGCGATCGCGATCGAGATCGCGAGGGCGATCGCGATCGCGGAGAGAGCGCGGTCCACCGTCCTCGCGAGCACGGGCCGCCTTATACTCCTACTCCGGCAATGGACCTGCGCCTCCGTCATCTCTCGAACCTCGATCCGCAGGCGGTCGTGCTCCCGCACGGGACCGAGGTGGTCACGCGCGTCGATCGCGTGATCGGCGAGCGCCGCGTCCCGCAGGGCACGGTCGGGCGCGTCGTGAAGGTGGACGCGGAGGGTGAGGCGCACGACGTGCTCGTCGTCGGCGTCGGCACGCTCCGGTACGCGCGGCGCGAGCTGTCGCCGCGGCGCATCGGCCAGGTGCTCTGGGCCGAGCGGCGCGAGCGCGCGTGGGACTCGCTCGTCCCGTGCATCGTGCTCGACGCGACGGTGGGCTCGCAGGCGTGGGGGCTCGCGGACGCGTCGTCGGACGACGACCGTCGCGGTGTGTTCGCGCATCCGCTGAGCTGGACGCTCGGCCTCGTCGCGCCGCCCGAGGACGTCGTGCGCGCCGACGGCAGCGCCACCTACTGGTGCGCGGGGAAGGCGATCCGGCAAGCCTTGCGCGCGGATCCGAACACGCTCGAGATGCTCTTCGTGCCGTCCGCGACGGCGACGGACGAGATCGGACAGTGGCTCCTCGCCGAGCGCGACGCGTTCGTGTCGACGGAGATCTACGGCTCGTTCGGCCGCTACGCGCTCGGGCAGCTCCGGCGCCTCGAGCAAGGGCAGCGGCTCGCCGAGCATCGCGGCGTCGTGCTCGAGTGGCTCCGCGCCGAGCCGGAGCTCACGCTCGATCAGGTGGCGGTGAAGCTCGCCGCGCTCTCGCCGCGCGCGGCGCCGACGAAGGCCGACGCGGTCCATCAGGCGAAGCAATACGTGAAGCAGCTCTATCGCTCGCTCTTCGATCAGGGCCTGCTCGAAGGCGCGGAGCTCCGCGCGCTCGCGGCGTTCGCGCGCGGCCCCGCGACCGAGCTCGACCTCCCGCGCGAGCTCCGGCCGAAGAACGCGTACAACCTGCTGCGCCTCATCGCGACCGCGGCGCGCTGGCTCCGCGAAGGCGCGCCCACCTTCGCCGCCTCCGGCGCGCTCCGCGATCGCCTCCTCGCGGTGAAGCGCGGCGACGTCCCGCTCGCCGACGTCCTCGCGGAGGCGGAGGCGCTCGTGCCCGATCTCGAGGCCGCGCGCGATGGCTCGAAGCTCCCCGCGCGCCCCGACGTCGTGCGCGCGGACGCGTTGCTCCGCCGCATCGGCGAGGAGATCGCAAGGCGCTGGACCGAGCGGCGGCCCGGCCCCTTCGGCGCCGACGCACCGCCGCCGCCGGAGGTCACATGGAGCGAGTGAGCTGGGGGTTGTCGGAGCATCAGCTCGCGATCGGCGACCGCGTGATCGCGGAGGAGTCGGCGAAGCGCGAGCACCTCGTCGTGTACCTGAGCGGCGCGCACGCGTACGGCTTCCCGTCGCCGGACAGCGACCTCGATCTGAAGTGCATCCACGTCGCGCCGACGGGCGCGCTCGTCGGCTTCGAGCCGCCGCCGTTCACCTACGATCGCGCGGAGGTCATCGAGGGCGTCGAGATCGACTACACGTCGAACGAGCTCGGGCAGGTCCTCGGCGGCATCCTCACCGGGAACGGCAACTACCTCGAGCGCGTGCTGGGCGCGACGTTCATGACGCCGCCGGGCGAGCTGCTCGCGTCGCTCTCGCCGCTCGTGCGCGCGGTCGTCTCGCGTCGCGTCCACCGCCACTACCGCGGCTTCGCGGCGAACCAGCAGCGCGAGCTCGCGAAGACGCCGACGGTGAAGAAGCTCCTCTACGTGCTCCGCACCGCGATGACGGGCACGCACCTCCTCACGACCGGCGAGCTCGAGACCGACCTCCGCGTCCTCGCCCCGCGCTACGGCCTCGCCGATCTCGGCGTCGACGCGCTCATCGCCGCGAAGCGCGCCGGCGAACGCGCCGCCGCCGACCCCGCGATGCTCACCGAGTGGGAGCCGCGCCTCGCGGGCATCCTCTCCGCGGTCGATCGTGCCCGCGACACGAGCCCGCTCCCGGAGGAGCCGCCGCCCGACGCGGTGCGCGCCCTCGAAACATGGCTCGTCGCGACGCGGAGAGCTCGTTTCGCACCCACCGCGTGAGCGGCGGCTGCGCGACGAGTCAACGGCAGGAGGCCCGGTAGCTCGCGCCGACGCGCTCGCAGTGGCTCTTCCCCTCGGGGTAAGGCGCGTCCATCCGGACGAGCTGCGTCCCCCGGTTGTCGCAGTAGTAGCAGCTCACGGCCTTGCTCATGTCGGACACGGCCATCGCCTGGGTTCCCGAGCAGATGTTGTAGCCGTAGTCACGGATGGACGCGCTGAAGGCCCTGAACCCCGCCGGGGTCTTCACCGAGTGCTCGATGTCGACCTTCATCGGGCACGTGATCTCCACGGGCGGCGCGGGCGCCGGGAGCGCGCTCTTCGGCATCGGCGTCTGGGGCGCGATCCGCGGCTCGAGCGGCCGCTCCGGCGTCGGCGGGGCGCCGTGGACCGAGGCGGCCGCCAGCCCCACGACGATCATCACCGTGAGGCCGCTCAACAGGGGCTTGTTCATCCGTTTGTCTCCTTCGTTCCTTTTGGCCTGCGGCTACGCCGGGCCGAAGACCTCGACCTCGACGCCGTCGGAGTAGTGGGTGGTGCGGTAGCGGCCGTTCAGGAGGCCGGCGGTGCCGCAGAGGTTCTCCTCGAGGTAGACCAGCTCGGCGCGGCGGGCGGGGTAGGGGACGTGGTGGACCTGGCCCGTCAGCACCTTGTCCTTGTGCTGGACGAACAAGTAGTAGCGCTCGAGGAGGAAGTGCTCGAGCGTCCCGAGCTCGCTCGGGCCGAGCTCCTCGCCGACGTCGTAGACCACGTCGAGCGTCGCGCGCGGGTCCGACTTGCGGACCGAGCCGAAGGCGACGCGGTCGCCGTCGCGCACCACCGTCATCTCCGCGTGATGGTAAGGGAGGCCCCAGCCGAGCCGCGCCGCGCGCACCGCGAGCCACGAGCTCGCCTCGAGCGAGAAGAAGTACACGCCCGGCTTGCCGTCGCGATGCACGTACGTGCGCAGGTTCGTCTCGAGGAAGTCCAGCGCCGCGCGGCGCGGGAGCCACGACGGGCGCGTCGCCTCCATCCGGAACGGCACGAGCCCCACCCACGCCTCGCCCTCCCAGAGATCGAGCTCGAACGCGCGCGGCACGAGCTTCCGCACCATCTCCGGATCGAAGGACCAATGCACGAAGAGCAGCTCGCGCCAGCGCTGGGTGCCGCTGTTCGCGCCTTCGGGACGTTCGGGCTTTCGACGATCGAGCTTCACGCGACGTGGACCATCGGGACGAAGCGTACCGCCCCGAGGTCTTGTTTCGTCAGCATACCGTCCTTCTTCAGCCAGCGCTCGAGCCGCTGATCTTGCTCCTGCGAGCCGACCGGGACGATGACGAAGCCGCCGTCGGCGAGCTGATCGACGATCGCGCGCGGCAGCGTCTCCGGCGCCGCCGTCACCACCGCGCGATCGTAGGGCGCGCCCGCGGGCCAGCCGAGCCAGCCGTCGCCGTCGTGCACGTGCACGTTGTGACAGCCGATCTCCGCGAGGATCGTGCGCGCGCGTTGCGCGAGCTCCGGGATCACCTCGACGCTGTCGACGCGCGCCGCGAGCTTGCAGAGCACCGCCGCCTGGTAGCCGGAGCCGGTCCCGATCTCGAGCACGCGCTCCGTGCCGGTGAGCTCGAGCGCCTCGCTCATCATGCCGACGAGCGAGGGCTGCGAGATCGTGACGTCCCATCCGATCGAGAGCGGGTGATCCGCGTACGCGAGCTCGACCGAGTGCTCGGGGACGAAGCGGTGCCGTGGCACTTCGCGCATGACGTCGAGCACACGCGCATCCTGCACGACGCGCGCAACGATTTCGTCCACCAGGTATGCGCGCGCTTTCGCGGCGTCGGCCTCTCGGTCACGGAAGAACACAGCCATTCCTCGTCCCGTCCTCGAGCGGAGAACAGGCAAACACTATACCTTCTGCGCATGGATCGGCTCACGACGATGACGTACGAAACGACGGGTCCGGTGGCGCGCATCACGTTGAACCGGCCCGAGCGCGGCAACGGCATCACCCTCGAGATGCCGCGCGAGATGGCGGCGTGCGTCGAGCGCGCGAACCTCGATCCCGCCGTCCACGTCATCGCGCTCTCCGGCAACGGGAAGGGCTTCTGCGGCGGCTACGACCTCGTCGCGAGCGCGGAGAAGCTCGGGGCGGGGGCGGAGCTCGGCGCGGGCATGCCGCCCGGCTCGCCGCTCGACCCCGCCGTCATCGCGAAGAACCACGACCCGAGCGCGGTCTGGGACCCGGTCGTCGACTACCAGATGATGAGCCGCAACGTCCGCGGCTTCATGAGCCTGTTCCACTCCGACAAGCCGGTCGTGTGCAAAGTGCATGGGTTCTGCGTGGCGGGCGGGACCGACATGGCGCTCTGCTCGGACCTCCTCGTCATCGAGGACGAGGCGAAGATCGGCTACCCGCCGGCGCGGGTCTGGGGCGTGCCGACGACCGCGGTCTGGGCGTACCGGATCGGGATCGAGAAGACGAAGCGGCTCCTCTTCACCGGCGACTGCCTCACCGGCGCGCAGGCAGTCGAGTGGGGGCTCGCGACCGAGTGCGCGCCGCGCGACCTGCTCGACGAACGCTTCGAGACGCTCGTCGCCCGCGTCGCGAAGATGCCGGTGAACCAGCTCGTGATGATGAAGCTGCTCGTGAACCAGACCGTCGCGACGGCGGGCCTCCACGCGACGCAGATCCTCGGCACGATGTTCGACGGCGTCGCGCGCCACACACAAGAGGGCTACGCGTTCCAGCGTCGCGCCGCGGAGGCCGGCTTCAAGCAGGCCGTCCGCGAGCGCGACGAGCCTTACTCCTCGAGGTAAGAGGAGAGCTGGCGCGCGCTCGCCATCGTGCGGAGCTTCGCGAGCGCGGACTGCTCGATCTGGCGGATGCGCTCGCGCGTGAGGTGGAGCATCGCCCCGACCTCCTCGAGGGTGTGCTCGCGCGCGTGGTCGAGCCCGAAGCGGAGCGCGAGGATCTTGCGCTCGCGCTCCTCGAGGCGCGCGAGGAGGCCGCCGACCTCGCCGCCGAGCGCGTTCAGCGCGGCGGTCTGATCGGGCGCCGGCGCGTTCGACGGCACGAGGTCGACGAGGCGCGCCTCACCGTCTTCGCCGACCGGGATGTCGAGGCTCGACGGCTGCGGCGGGAGGGTGAGGATGTTCTCGATCCGATCGCGCCCGAGCTTGGTCGCGGTCGCGATCTCCTCGATCGTCGGCTCGCGATCGTGCTGCGCCGCGAAGGCGGAGCGGAGCTTGGCGATGCGGCGGCGATCGTCGGCGACGTGGACGGGGAGGCGCACGGTGCGATCGAGCAGCGCGCGCTGGAGCGACTGCTTGATCCACCACGCCGCGTAGGTGCTGAAGCGGAACCCGCGGCGATGGTCGAACTTCTCCGCCGCGCGGAGGAGCCCGATGTTGCCTTCTTGCACGAGGTCGAGGAGCGCGACGCCGCGACCGAGGTACTTGCGCGCGAAGAGGACGACGAGGCGGAGGTTGCCGGTGAGGAGGCGATCGCGCGCGTTCTCGAGCTGCGTCTCCGCGCGCTCGATCGCGAGGACCGCCTCCGCGTCTTCGGCGCTCTCCTCCGCCGCCGCGCGCACGCCGGCGACGAGGGCGAGGCGCACCTCGCTGTCGATGCGGAGGCGCGCGACCGTCGCCGCGGCCTCGGCCCGCTCCTTCGCGTGGACGGAGCGCGCCTTCTCGAGCGCGCCGGCGAGCTCGCCCTCGACCTTGACGAGGTCGAGGTTCGCTTCGTCGGGGTTGAGGAGGAGATCGCGCGCGGTCGCGCGGCCTGCGCGCATGTCGTCGCCGAGCGCGGCGAGCGCGCTCGCGCCGGCGGGAGCGGCGAAGAGCGACTCGTAGAGCGAGCGCTCCGCGTGCGCGATCTTCTCGCCGATCTCGGTCTCCTGCGCCGCGGTCAGCACCGACGTGCGCGCCATCTCCGCAAGGTAGAGGTCGTCGATGCCGGCGACGTCGCGCGGACTGACACGGCGCCCAGCTCGAGCGGGGCGTTTGTTCGCCTCGGCCGGCTTCGCCGCTCGCGGGACACGCGAACGTGAGCGACCACGCACGGGACGATTTCCCGTGCTACGAACAGAAGCACCTTTCGAAGTAGTCATGCTCTCCATGAGGACACCGGCCGTCTCGCGCGGTTGGTTGGAGCGCGAGGGGCTTACTCACCGTAAGCATCAACCGCGCCCTGTCTTCGCGTCGCGGCTCGAAATCGCGCAAGAGCTTCGCGGGCCGCACGTGGTCCGATGCTCCCCGCGGCGGCGAGGAGCCGGTGCCGCCGCGGGAAATCGCGCCTGAGCTTCGGTCGCGCTCGGCGCGGACAAACGCGCTAACCTGACGGCGTGAGCGATACCACCGAAGCTCGACCGGGCGCACCCCGTCCCGTTGCCGCCGGCTCTGCGCCGCGGCCGCCGGCGCCGAGCACCGCCCGCCTCGCGCCGCGCGCTCCCGCAAAGCCTGCCGCCCCCCCCGCCGCGTCGACGCCGCGCGCCCTCCCTCCCGACGACGGTGACTTCGACGAGCTCCGGTCGAGCGCCGTCATCCCCGCCGCGGAAGAGGCCAGGGATCTCCTCCCCGTTCCGCCCGCGCCGTCGACGCCGCCGGTGCCTCCGCCGATCCCGCGCGCGCAGTCGTCGGCGGACCTCCTCGACAAACCCCGCGCGCCGGCGCCGATGAAGTCTCTGTTCGGTGGGTCGGTCGCGCCGACGCCGACCGCGCCGCTCGTCGTCGAGCCGGTGACGCAGCCGATGGCTCCGCCCGCGTCCGTGCCGCCGGCCGCCGCGCCCGTCGCGCCCGTCGCGCCTGTCGTGCCGGAGCCGATCACGCTCTCGAACCAGGCGCACGATCAGCTGCAGCAGATCCTCCGCGGCGTGCTCGAGTCCACGCTCGCGCCGGTGCTCGCGAAGCAGCAGGAGCTCGAGGCGCGCCTCGAGGCGCTCTCACGCGCGCCGGTCTCGCGCCAGCCGTCGTCGGCCGCGCTGCCGGCGATGCGCTCGATGGCGCCGTCGATCGACATCACCGGCTCGCTCGCGCCGGCGGGCCCGCGCCCGTCGCTCGTGATGACGAGCTACGGACCGGTGAGCGTGCTCCCGGGCCCCGCGCCGCGCCCGGCGATCGAGACCGCGCTCGAGAACGTCGGGCCGATCGACGTGCCCGACTTCGCCGGCAAGCGGAAGTTCGCGGGTCGCATCATCATCGGCGTCCTCATCGCCGGCGTCTTCAGCGCGATCGTCGCGACGGTGCTCAGCTACTCCTGAGCGCGCGGTCCGCCTTCTCGGCCTCGTAGCAGCGCCTCGAGAGCGCGGAGAGCTCGCGCACGAGGTAGTCGCGGAAGGCGACGACGCGCTGGGGCACGTAGCGCACGGACGGATAGACAACGTGGAGGTCCGAGCCGCCGAGGCGGTAGTCGGGGAGCACGCGAACGAGCTTGCCCGACGCCTCCTCGCGCGCGCAGAGGAAGAGCGGGAGCAGCGCGATGCCGCCGGCGGCGAGGACGGCCTTCTTCATGAACGAGATGTCGTCGGCGGAGATCGATCCGCGCGGCTCCACCGCGTGCTCGTCGCCGTCGGGGCCGACGAGCTTCCACGTCATCGGCCCGCTGTCGGTCTGGAGGAGGACGCAGTCGTGCTGCGCGAGGTCCGCGAGCGAGGCCGGCGCGCCGCGTCGCGCGAGGTACTTCGCGGAGGCGTAGAGCCCGAGCTCGAGGCTGCCCACGCGCCGCGCGATGAGCGACTGATCGCGGAGCTTGCCCGCGCGCACCGCGAGGTCGAAGCCTTCGGCGACGAGGTCGACGACGCGGCTCCCGAGGCGGACCTCGACGTGCACGGTCGGGTGCTTCTTCACGAAGCGCGCCGCGATGCCGGCGACGGCCCACACCCCGAGATCGACCGGCGCGGTGATGCGCACGACGCCGCGGAGCTCGCGCTGCAGGTCCGACGCGGCGCTCTGTGCCTCGTCGATGTCGGCGAGCGCACGCGCGACGCGATCGTGGAACGCGGTGCCGGCGTCGGTGAGGTGGAGCTTCCGCGTCGTGCGATGGAGCAGGCGCACGCCGAGGTCCTGCTCGAGCTGCGCGACGCTGCGGCTCACCGAGGACTTCGGGAGCCCGAGCGCCTTTGCCGCAGCGGTGAAGCTGCCGTCTTGAACGACGCGAACGAAGGCCGTGACGTGATTCAGATCCAAGAGAGCTCCGAGTAGAGTGCCGATCGATCCCGATGACCACAGATTCCCTCCGCATCCTCGGCGTTTCTGGCAGCCTGCGAAAGGCCTCGTTCAACACCGCGCTCCTCCGCGCCGCGATCGCGATCGCGGTGGAGGAGAAGCTGCCGATCTCCTTCGAGATCGCGACGATCGGCGACCTCCCGCTCTACGACGAGGACGTCCGCGCGGCGGGGCTCCCCGCGCCGGTGCAGCGCTTCCGCGATCGGATCGCGGCGGCCGACGCGATCCTCTTCGTGTCGCCGGAGTACAACTTCTCGATCCCGGGCGTCCTCAAGAACGCGATCGACTGGGCGTCGCGTCCGCCGAGCCAGCCCTTCGCCGACAAGCCCTGCGCGGTGATGGGCGCGAGCGGCGGCATGAGCGGGACGATGCGGATGCAGTATCACCTCCGCCAGGTCGCGGTGTTCTTGAACATGCACATGCTCACCGGGAGCGAGGTCTTCGTGCGCAACGCGAAGACCGTGTTCAACGACGACCTGACGAAGCTCACCGACGAGCCGACGCGCCAGGCCGTCGCGAAGCTGCTCGGCGCGCTCGTCGCGTGGACGAAGCGCCTGCAGGCGAGCTAGAGACGGCGGAAGAAGGACCAGCTCGCCGCTGCGGCCTCGTCCCACACCCAGTGCGTCAGGTTGTGGATCGGACACCACGCGACCGGCGCGCCGGCCTTGCAGCTCTTGTACGCGGTGCACTCGGCGTAGCCCGTCGTCTCGACCTCGGTCTCGTTGCAGCCGTTCACGTGCGCCCAGTACTCGGCGGAGTAGCGGCCGCTGTCGAGGCCGACGCTGAAGTCGCGATCGCCGTGGAGCGCGATGATCGCGGTCGGCTGCTGGCCGGGGCACTTCGGCGCGCCGTTCGGCCACTTCTCTTCCTGGTTGTAGGGTGCGCCGCCGGCGCTCGAGGAGATGCCGCGGAAGACGCCGGCGTGCTGGCAGGCGAAGACGTTCACGAAGAAGCCGCCGCTCGAGTAGCCCGCGCCGAACACGCGCGCCTTGTCGATCGGGAGCGTCTTGGTGAGCTCGTCGACGAGGGCGAGCGTGAACGCGGCGTCGCGGTTGCCCTTCTTCGTCTCGAGGTCCCAGCCCGCGTTGATGCCGTCGGGGTAGGCGATGAACGCGTCGTTGCCGGTCGCGGTCTCCCACTTCCAGTCGCGGTGGAGGCTCGTCATCGAGCCGCCGTCGCCGTGGTAGACGAGGATGAGCGGGAGGCGCGCGTCGGGCGCGGGCGCGGGCGGCGCGACGAGGAGGTACTGCCGCGTCTTGTCCGCGACCTGGATCGACTTCGGCGTCACCGTCACTGCCGGCGGCGTCGCCGGCGGAGTCGCGCGCGTGAGCACGGCGCTCTCGCCGGTGAGGGGCGTGACCTTGATCGAGGCCTTCTGCTTGCGGTGACAGGCGACGAGGCTCAGCGCGACGACGAAGAGCCACCCGGTGCGGGTCATCGCCTCCGAGCGTATCAGCTCTTCGGCTGCGAGCGGATCGTGAGCCGGATGACGACGTCGTCGCGGATCAGGTCGTCCGCCTTGCCGGCGTAGACGAGGCCGAAGTCCTTGCGGTTGATCGCGAACTCCGCGTCGACGTCGGCGCTCGAGGCGGTGGTCCGGATCTTGGCGGGGAAGGTGATGCTCTTCGTCACGCCGTGGAACGTGAGGTTGCCCGTCACGGTGTGTGTGGCGCCCTTGTCGCCGCCTGGCGCGATCGACGTCGAGGCGAACGACGCCTTCGGGAATTTCTCGACGTCGAAGAAGTCGGGCGACTTGAGGTGCTTGATGAGGCCCTCCGGCGTGGTCGTGAGCGAGTCGGTGTCGATCTCCACCGTCACGCTGCTCTTCGTCGCGTCGTTCGCGACGAGGGCGACGTTGCCGCGGAACGAGGTGAACGCGCCGTCGTGCTTCGCGGTGACCTTCGAGCCCGTCCACTCGATCTTCGACGTGGCGGGCTCGATCGCGAGGCGCACCGCCTCCGCAGGGGCGGGCGCGCTCGCGGCCTGCTTCGCCTCGCTGGTCTCGGCCTTCGTTTTGTCCTGCGCCGGGTCCTTGCACGCGGCGAGCGCGAAGACGGCGAGGCCCAGGAGCGCGGCGTGTTTCGTCACTTCGCCCTCTGGAGCTCGACCTCGAGCTGGATCGAGATCTCGTCGCCGACGAGGATGCCGCCCGCCTCGAGCGCGGCGTTCCAGGTCATCCCGAACTCCGAGCGCTTCACCTTCGTCTTCGCGGAGGCGCCCATCCGGACCATGCCCCAGGGGTCGGCGTGCTCGCCAGTGAGGCCTTCGACCTTGAGGACGACCTCCTTCGTGACGCCGTGGATCGTGAGGTCGCCGGCGACGTCGAATTCTTCGCTGCTCTTCGGGGTGACCTTCTTCGAGCGGAAGGTGATGAGCGGGTACTTGGCGACGTCGAAGAAGTCGGCGCTCCGGAGGTGCTGATCGCGCTTTTCGTCGCGCGTGTTGATCGAGGCGACGTCGATGTCGACCGTGACGGAGGAGCGCTCCGGGTTCTTCCGGTCGAAGGTGACGCTGCCGCTCACCTTCTGGAACTCGCCGCGCACGGTCGATACCATCATGTGCCGGACGCCGAACGTCACGCTCGTATGCGAGCCGTCGAGCGTCCACTCGACCGCACCGGAGGGGGACTGCGTGGGCTGGGTAATGGCTTCGAGGGTCATCTTCGTTTCTCCTTTGGATACGTCCATGGATGCCACCGATGTACGGTCGCGTTTTCCGCGCTCTCGCGAACGCATCGTTGCGGAGGTGGAACGATGAGGCTCGCGCCGCTCCTCGCTGCCGCATCCATCCTCCTCGCGCGCGAGGCGGCCGCGGGGGAGACGCACCTGTTCCTCCCCGTCGGCGGGAGCGTCGGCTACTCGTTCAACCCGAAGGGCCTCCAGAACGGCGCCGTCCTCGGGGCGGAGGCGAGCCTCGCGTGGGTGAAGACGAATTCGCTCGTGTACGGCGGGCTCTACACCGATTTCGTCCACGACTTCGGCGCGGAGGGCTCGCGCATCAGCCTCGGCCCCGAATTCGGCTGGGCGTTCTTCGGCGTCGACGGCGCGAGGACGCCCTCTACCGCCGCGTCGTCGAGATCATCGAGGGGGCGCGCCGCCACGTCGCGCGCACCGTCGACACTGCGATGGTGCAGGCGTACTGGCTCGTCGGTTACGCGATCGTCGAGGTCGAACAGCAGGGGCGGCGACGCGCGGGGTACGGTGAGGGTTTGCTCGATCGGCTGTCGGCGCGCCTCACCAGGAAGCTCGGTACGGGCGGCCTTGGAGCTCGCACGCTCAGCCGCATCCGCCGCTTCTACCTCACGTACCCCGAGGGCTCGGCGTTGCCGCCGGAGCTTCGCGGCTCGGAGATTCGGACACAGGCTGTGTCCAAATCCAAGGCGACGACCAAGGCCCTCGCGATTCGGACACAGGCTGTGTCCAACTCCAGGTCGCCCGCGTTCGCGGCGAACCTGAGCTGGTCGCACTACCTCACGCTCCTCAAGGTTGACAACCCCACGGCGCGCGCGTTCTACGAGATCGAGGCGACACGCGAAGGCTGGTCCTACCCAGAACTTCAGCGGCAGATCGACTCGCTCCTCTTCGAGCGCCTCGCCCGTAGCCGCGACAAAGAGAGGGTTCGCGCGCTCGCGAGGGAAGGGCACATCGTCGAAAAGCCGAGCGATCTGCTCAAGCGCCCGTTCGTGGTCGAGTTCCTCGGTCTCGAAGAGCGCGCGCACTGGCAGGAGCGCGATCTGGAGCAGGCCATCATCGACCGCATCGAGGCGTTCCTCCTCGAGCTCGGAAAGGGCTTCTGCTTCGTCGCCCGGCAGAAGCGACTCACCGTCGACGGAGATCACTTCTACGTCGACCTCGTGTTCTACAACCGCCTGCTCCGGTGCTTCGTGCTCGTCGATCTCAAGATCGGCAAGCTGACGCACGAAGACCTCGGGCAGATGCAGATGTACGTGCACTACTTCGACCGCTACCAGCGCGTCGGTCACGAGGCGAAGACGATCGGCATCATCCTTTGTTCCGCCAAGAACGACGCGATGGCGAAGATCACGCTGCCCGAGGACAACAAGCAGATCCTCGCGGCCCGCTACCAGCTCTACCTGCCCACCGAAGAGGAGCTGCGCGCAGAGCTGGAGCGCGATCGCGAAGACGCCGAGCGCGCGCTCTCGCTCGCCGCACTCATGGAGACCCGGCATGGCGAACGCTGACGGGATGGGGCCGACGGTGACTGAAGCTGCCCATTCGCGAGAGCGCGCGTCAGCGTTGACCTTCGGAATCTCGAGTGAGTCTTCGGTTTCAGCCCGCGCGGCCGGCGCGGATGTCGGCGAGCATGGCTTCGGCGTCGTGGCCGGGGATGCCGAGCTCGATGGCGACGTCGCGGAACATGCTCTCTTCCTCCGGCGCGAGGCCGTCGGAGGCGGCGACGACGAGGGCGCCGCGGAGGGCGGGGGCGCGGCGCGGCTCCGGGAGCCGCTCCACCAGCGTGCGCACGTAGCGCTCGGGGCCGAGCTCGCTCATCTTCGTGATCTCGCCCTCGACGATCATGCCGATCGCGATCGCCGGGAACTCGTCGCCGACGAGGCGGCCGACGCGGGACGAGAGCGCGCCGATCTCGCTCTCGGACACGTCGCCGTCGGCGGCGGCGAGCAGGACGCAGAGGCCGATCTCGGCCCGACGGACGACGTCATTGAGCATCGGGTGCTGCAACATCCGAGCGCCCTCAATCCTTCCGCATGACGACGCCGCGCGCCGTCTCGAGGAAATTGTACTCGGGGAGGTCGTTGACGGCGCCGTTCAGCTGCCAGTCGCCGGAGAACAGGACGACGGGGCGGCCGCGCACGTCCACGACCACGAGCCCGGGCCGCGCGCGCGCGAGCGCCTGGAGGTCGACGTCGGCGCCGTCTTTGCGCGTGATCCAGCGCGCGTGCATCACGTTGATGCCCTCGTAGCGGACCTCGACCTCGTACTCCGCCTTGAGGCGATGCTTCACGACCTCGAGCTGGAGCTGGCCGACCGCGCCGAGCACGATGTCGCCGGCGCGCGCGTCCGGCGGGCGATAGAGCTGGATCGTGCCCTCCTGCGCGAGCTGCTCGATGCCCTTCTGGAGCTGCTTGCGGCGGAGCGGGTCCGCCATCACGAGGCGCGCGAAGTGCTCCGGCGCGAAGGACGGGATCTCCTCGAAGGCGAACTCGGGCCCGTCCGTGATCGTGTCGCCGATCTCGAAGACGCCCGGATCGTAGACGCCGAGCACGTCGCCGGCGAAGGCCTCGTCGACGACGTTGCGCTCCTGCGCCACGAACTGAGTCGGGTTCGCGAGGCGGATCTCGCGCTTCGTCCGCACGTGCTTGCACTTCATGCCGCGCTCGAAGCGGCCGGAGCACACGCGCACGAACGCGACGCGGTCGCGGTGCGCGCGGTCCATGTTCGACTGGATCTTGAAGACGAAGCCGGAGAAGTGCGCGTCGGTCGCGGCGAGCGCGCCGCCGGTCGTCTCGCGCGGCGGCGGCGCCGGCATCAGCTTGATGAACGACTCGAGGAACGCCTCGAGCCCGAAGTTGTTGATCGCGGAGCCGAAGAACATCGGCGAGACCTCGCCGCGCTCGAACTTCGCGGTGTCGAACGAGTCGCCGGCCGCGTCGAGGAGCTCCGCCTCGTCGCGGAGCTGCTTGTAGCCCTCGTCGCCGAGCTCCTCCATCAGGCGCGGATCGTCGAGCCCCGACGTCTTCACCGCCGCCTTCTCCGAGCCGCCCGCCGCGCTCGACGTCGCGTCCTTCGCGTCGAACAAATAAACCTGGTGCTCGAGGCGGTGGTACACGCCGCGGAACACGCCGCTCCGGAAGATCGGCCACGTGATCGGGTAGACGCCGATGCCGAGGACGCTCTCGACCTCGCCGATCAGCTCGAACGCGTCGCGGCCGGGGCGGTCCATCTTGTTCACGAACGAGAAGATCGGGATCGCGCGCTGCTTGCAGACGCGGAACAGCTTCTTCGTCTGCGCCTCGACGCCCTTCGCGCAGTCGAGGAGCATGACCGCGCCGTCGACGGCGTGGAGCGTGCGGTACGTGTCCTCGCTGAAGTCGGCGTGGCCCGGCGTGTCGAGCAGGTTCATCTGCAGCCCGCGATACGGGAACTGCAGCACCGACGTCGTGATCGAGATGCCGCGCTCGCGCTCCATCTCCATCCAGTCCGAGACCGCGGCCGCGCGCCCGCGCTTCGCCTTCACCGCGCCCGCGAGCTGGATGACGCCGCCGTAGAGGAGCAGCTTCTCGGTGAGCGTGGTCTTGCCCGCGTCGGGATGCGAGATGATGGCGAACGTCTTGCGCCGGTTCACCTCGTGAACGCGGCGCGCCTCCGCCGGATCGTGCGTCGTCACGGCTCGTCTTCCTTCGATTCGGGCTTCTTCTCGGGCGCCTTCGGCTGGCTGCGCCGGGCGAGGAGCGCGGGGTCGCGCGTGACGCCGAGCGACTGCCGGCACATCTGGCAGCGGTACACGATGTGATCGGGTCGCGGCGTGATGCCGATGATGCTGATCTGGATCCAGCCCCAGAGCGTGTACTCGGGCTCCTCCACCACGTAGTCGTGCTCTCGGGTATAGCCGCACTTGCACGTGCGAGGCTTGCGCGGCTCCATCGTCCGAAACTCCGGGCGACAACATAGCGGCACACCCGATGCAACGAAAGCACCGGCTCGCGATTGTGGTGCAGAGCGCCTGAGCGGGACTATGCTGCGCGCCCATGAAGCGCGCTGGATACCTCGTCGCCGTTCTCTTCCTCCTCGCGTGTGACGATCAGGAGAAGAAGAAGGCCGAGCTCCTCGCGAAGGCTGGGGTCGAGGCCGGCCCGCCCGCGTCCGCGACCGGCGTGAACGTCGTGCCGCCGCCCGCGGTCAGCAGCGCGCCGCCGCCGGCGAAGCCGCCCAAGGACTGTGGCACCGGCGATCCCGTCATCGACGATCCCGACATGGAGGCGGAGCTCCGCCTCAAGCTGAGCAAGCCGAAGGACAAGAGCCCCGATCCGCTCACGGCGAAGGACCTCGCCAAGGTCACGTCGGTGAACCTCACGAAGAAGGAGTCGCTCGCCGAGCTCGACCCCTGCATCTTCCCGAAGCTCACCGGGCTGAAGTTCCTCTACCTCCCGAAGGGCGAGTACCGCGACCTCACGCCGATCGCGAACCTCACGAAGCTCGAGGCCCTCCGCGCGAGCATCAGCGAGGTGAGCGACCTCAAGCCGCTCGAGAAGCTCACCGCGCTCGATCAGCTCGACCTCGGCCGCACGCACGTGCGCGACATCTCCGCGCTCGAGAACAACGTGAACATCACCGAGCTCTCGCTCGACGACACGCAGGTGAGCGACATCGCCGCGCTCGCGAAGCTCACGAAGCTGCAGAAGCTCTCGCTCAAGAACACGCTCGTCAGCGATGTGTCGCCGCTCAAGGACCTGAAGAGCCTCCGCGTCCTCGACCTCGCCGGCACCGCGATCAACAACCTGAACTTGCTCGACCCTCTCCGCGCGAAGGGCCTCAAGATTCAGACGAAGTAGCGGCCGATGCGCACGATCGTCGTCGGCGCCGGATCGGCGGGGGCGATCGTCGCGGCGCGCCTCTCGGAGGACGAGCAGAACGACGTCGTGCTCGTCGAGGCGGGGCCGGACTACCCCGAGGCGAGCGAGCGCGTCGAGACGCTCCCGGACGATCTCCAGAACGGGCGCTGGAACGCGATGAAGTCCCACGACTGGGGCCTCGCCTACCGCGCGACGCCGCATCGCTTCTTCAGCGCCGTCGACATGCACTTCCCGCGCGGCCGCGTCGTCGGCGGCTCGTCGGCGGTGAACACGTGCATCGCGCTCCGCGGCCAGCCCGCCGACTACGACGAGTGGGCCGCGCTCGGCCTGCCGGAGTGGAGCTGGGACAATTGCCTCCCGGCGTTCAAGCGCCTCGAGCACGACCTCGACTACGCGCCGGAGGAGGACACCGAGCTCCACGGCGCGCGCGGTCCGATCCTCGTGCGCCGCCACACGCCGGACGAGCTCGTGCCCTGGCAGGCGGCGTTCATCGAGGCCTGCCGCGAGGTCGGCTTCCCTTATTGCGACGACACGAACGATCCGTCGAAGCACGGCGTCGGCCCGCACGCGATGAACAAGATCGACGGCAAGCGCGTCAGCGCCGCGCGCGGCTACCTCACGCGCACGGTCCGCGCGCGCCCGAACTTCACGATCATGGCGAACACGCTCGTGCGCCGCGTCCGCTTCTTCGGCCGCCGCGTGCAGGGCCTCGAGGTCGAGCGCTTCGGCGCGGTGCGGGACCTCCGCTGCGATCGCGTCATCCTCGCGGGTGGGGCGATCGCGACGCCGGGGATCCTCCTCCGGAGCGGGGTCGGCCCGCGCCGCGACGTCGAGCGCCTCGGGGTCCGGCTCGTGCACGACGCGCCGGGGGTGGGGGCGCGCCTGCTCGATCACCCCGGCCTCGCCGTCTTCTTCAAGCCGCACCAGCGCGGCATGGCGCGGACGGATCACCCGCTCGTGCAGACGTGCTGCCGCTTCACGGCGGAGGGCAGCGACGTGCCCGACGACACGCTGCTCCAGGCGGGCTCGTGGGTGCCGCTCCCGGGGCTGCCGCTGCCGGGCGTCACGCTCGCGGTGCAGATCGGCAAGCCGCGCGGACACGGGACGTTGCGCTACACCTCCGCGCGCGCCGACGCGCTGCCGGCGATCGACTCCGCGTTCCTCGTCGACGAGCAAGACCGCGCGCGCGCACGCGAGGGCCTACGCTGGATCAGCCGCCTCCTCCGCACGAAGGCGCTCTCGGCGCTCGCGAGACCCGTGTATCCTGCACGCGAACCGTTCACCGCCGACGGCGACCTGAAGAGCGCGCTCGAGCAGATCACGGGCTCGGGTTATCACCCTTGCGGCACGGTTCCGATGGGCCCCGACTCGGACCCGCTCGCCGTCACCGACGCGCGCGGCCGCGTGCGCGGGGTGGAGGGCCTCCACGTGGCCGACGCGAGCCTGATGCCCACGATCCCGAGCTCGAACACGAACTTCCCGACGCTCATGCTCGGCGAGCGCATCGCGGAGCTCCTTCGCCGAAGCGAATAAATACGAGCGCTGCAGCTTCAAGCCGGGCGAGGAGCCTGCTCGGCGCGGCTCAATCGGCGAAGAGGCATGTCTCGGGGGCCACGCATAGGCCTTCTTGAATGATGCCCATGGTGCTGATGGACAGCGGTGTCAGGGCCTTGATGGGCCCGCATGACGCCTGCGGCTGGCCGTCTATGTCGTAGACGCCGGAATGATGGCAACTGCCACGCGACGTGGCGTTGGACGCCGTGTAACTCCCGCTAGACTCGTAGAGCTCGTAGTCAGCCTCCTGTGAGTAGCTGCCCCAATAGTCGCCGAGGAGGGGCCCGAGTGTTGGACCATTGAGCCATCGCGCTGCCCTCAAGCGCTCACAACCGCCGTTAGAATGCCACGTACACTCTTCGCCCGAGAGCAGGTGGCCCGCGGAGTCGAAGCACGCACGAGTGACCCCCACCACGCCGTCAGGGTACGGACCGAGCCGGTCATACTCGCAGCTCGTATCCAGCTCGGCGCTCATCGGCGGGGAGTCGACGACAGGGTCGGCTCCGATCGTGGGCTGGTAGCGAAGACGGAACGTGAAGTGCTCCGAGCTCCTAGAGCTCGGAGGCGCCGCGAGCCGGCAGCTCATGCTCGGCTCTTCGGGGGTCCCGTCGACCACGCACCGTACGTTCGGGTTGCTCTCGTCGATCACCCAAAGGTGGCGTCCGAGCCGTTCGTCCGGGCCGTCGTCGAGGGGCAGGAGCCCTTCTTCTTCTTCGCGAAGGGGAGCGAACTGTAGCGCCGCCGAGCTCGGGAACAGCGTCGCGTACACCCGATTCGTCTGGTCGATGGCCGTCAGGGCCGTCGAGACCCACTCCGGCGTCTTCGGGTCCGAGGCGTCGGAGGGCTGCAGGTTGCGGGTCCGGATGTCGATCGCGAGCGGGAGCGGGAGTCCAGCCTTCATCGTGTAGTCGGCCTTGAACTTCGACGCGATCAGATCGACGGCTCGAAAGCACTCGCTTCCTAGATGGCTCCAGGCCTCTTCGGTGCGACGCTTTTGCCGCTTCAAGAACCCGCCCGCGACGTAGTTGGCGACGAGCGCGCCCGTCCGTGCACCGAGCCAGACGCCGCCGGGGCCGAGGCTGGCTCCGAGCGCGCCTCCAACCGCCACACCGACCAGCGTGGGAGTGAGGTACAGGCCCAAGTGCGCCGTAAACAAGCGCAGCTTTCGCTTCACGCCTGTCAGGTCTGCGAGCGACTTCGAGCGCAGCTCGTCGAGCAAGGCGTCGCCGGCCTCGGTCGCTTCGCGCGTCTCCTCCAGGATGAGCGCGATCACCGTCGCGACCTGCTCTTGCTCCGCCGCCGAGAACGAGAGGAACTGCGCCCGCGTGTCGTTCAGCGTGGCCTGGATCCGGTCAAGCTCCGCCCGTGCCTCCGCCGGCAGCTTGCCCGACGCGATGAGCAACTCGGTCGCAGCGACGTCCTCCGCGGCGGCCTCGAGCTCCCCGTCGATGAGGCCCGTGATCATCGAGACGGGATCCTCGACCTTGGGAGCGGGGCGCACGTCGAGGGAGAGCACCCCGAGCTTGCCACCGTCCAGCGGAACGCGGAGCGTCAAGGGGCCGAGGGCTCCGTCGGGCACCGTGAACACGAGGCGCCCGTCGACGACGTGGGTGACGACATCGTGCTCGTCGAGCTTGGCGGGATAGTCACGCTTCGAGAGCACGAGCGGCGTGCCATCGGCCGGCGTCGCGAACACGCCTTGGAATGCTCGCGGCGAAGGGGTCGTCGTGGCGAGATCGAAGGGCTCGCCTGTCATCTCGCCGGGACCGACGGACGTTTCTCCGGTCGGGTCGCCCGCTTCGTCACCGGTCGGGTCGTCCGAATCGGAGAAGGCGCTCCCGCACGCGACGCAGAGCAGCAGTATAGAGGGGAGCCGCACGCGGGCGATCATGGATGACTCCTCGGGTCCTTTGGCTGCGGTGAGACGAGCGCGTACGGCGGCGTGGATCTCGACGTTTGCGGCAGAGAAGAGACGGACCTGCGCGTCTGCGCGACCCAGCCGGCCCACGCGGGGTCACGATTCCATCGCGCACGCGGATCGGCGTAGCCGCCGTCGCCGAGCGCGTGCACTCCGTGGATCGACAAGCCGAGCGCGTCGCAGTGCCGTCCCCGGCAGGATCGCGCGACCCGGGCGCGCCGCGCGGCGTCCCCGAGCGCCGAGGCACGCTCCCGAAGGCTCGGAGAGGGGGCGCTCCGCGCGATCGCCGCGCTGAGCTCGCCGAGATCGACCGCACCCTGGTCCCGATAGCGGAGGACGCCCTCGAGCCACGCGGGATCGAGGGGGAGGTCCTGCGCCACCGCGGCCCGGGCGAGCTCACTCGCGGCGCGCTCGACTTCTGGCACGGCCTCCAGATCGATCGCACTCAGGGACACATAGCGTCGTCCTGCGTCGGCGAACGGCGTCACGAAGCGCTCGGCCAGGTCGGCTGCGCTCTTGGCGGGTGCCCTCGCGAGTGACTCGAGCGCTCGATCGATCGGCCAGCCGCGCTCGGGCACCAGCTCGGGCGACGCGACCAAGACCGAAGCGTACGGCGCGGCGATCTCCGCCACCTCCCACGATCCCATGAGGCAGGCGTCGAACCCGAGCATGTCGATCTTGCGCCCGAGCCCACGCTGGAGCGCGCGCAGGGCCTGCTCGAAGGATCCGTCGATGAGCCGGTAGCCCTCCTTGCGGCCGCCGAAACCGCGCCACCCTCGACCATGACCCCAGAAGATGACCGCAGTGCGATCCGCAGGGCGCTCCGCGAGCGCTCGGCCGAAGGCCGCGAGCGTCGCCTCGGCGCGGAGCTCTCGTCCCTCGAAGCTAGTGATCGGACGGCGGCTGCCGTCCTCGGAGACCTCGGTGAGCGAGCTCCCGCGCTCGCTGGCCGTCAACGTGAGCAGGCGCACCGCGCCGTGGTAGGGCCGCGCCGTCGCGCCGATCATCGCGTCGCGCGCCGCGATGAGGTCGCCCTCGGCCATCGCCACGATACCGACCGTGAGCGGAACGTGGCGAGGCATCGCCGTTGTCGCCGCCTCGTCGCGCTCCGAGCAGCCCACGAGCGCGCCAAGCAGCAACATCAGCGCGAGCGTCACGATTCTGCGCGCGAGACAGAACATGCCAGCATCCATGCTGGCATGTGTCTCTCCGTCGAACAAGGACCCGTGTGGTCCTGACCGACCTGACCCTCGCCTTGGCTCAGATCAGAGCGTGAGCTTCTGCGCCTCGGTGAGGACCTGATCGGCGTGCACGCCCGGGTCGACGTCGCGCCAGACGCGCGCGACCTTGCCTTCCTTGTCGACGAGGAAGGAGACGCGGTCGTAGAAGCCGAAGGTCTTGTCCACGCCGTACGCCTTGCCGATCGCGCCGTCGGCGTCGGCCGCGAGCGGGAAGGGGATCTTGTGCTCCTTCTGGAAGTCCGCGTGCTTCGCGCCCGAGTCTTTCGAGACCCCGATGATGCCGACGTGCGCGGCGTCGAACTTCGCCCACGCGTCGCGGAACGCGCATGCCTCCTTCGTGCATCCAGGCGTCCCGTCGGCGGGGTAGAAGTAGACGACGACGGGCTTCCCGCGCAGCGACGAGAGCCGCACCTCTTCTTGCGCGGGTCCGCGCGCGACGAGATCGGGCGCCGCCGCCCCCACGGGAAGGAGCCCGCTCCCACCATCCGGCCGCCGCGGCTCCCCACACGCCGCCACCGCCATCACCACCACCGCCACCGCCACGACCGAGCCACGCATGCCCACAACCATAGCTCGGTGGGGGTGTGGAGACGCGGTTGTGGGGGGCGGATAGGCTCTCTCGTGATGCGCGCGTGTTGGGCGTGGCTGATGTTCGTGGTTGCGTGTCGTGGTTTGGATGCGGAGGCGCCGCGGCGCGAGTCCGGTGGTGCCAGCGGAGAGTCGGGGGCGCATGTCGACGCGAGCGCGTCGGTCGTGCGCGTGGATGCAGGAGATGCCGGGGGTGTTGGGAGCACCGCGGACGATGCGGGTGGCGATGCCGCTGGGCCGCCGTCGTATCGTGCGTGTCTCGAGGAGCATTATGTCGTGCCGGCGGTCGTGCTCGAGGGTGATGGGCGGGCGAAGACGATGGCGGAGCGCATCGCGCGGCCCGACCTCGAGGATGTCTTCGCGCTTCCGTATCCGACGGGGCCGATCGTCGCGGTGAGCGATCCCGAGCACGATCCCGGGCGCGTTCGGATCGAGGCGGTCTTCGACGCGACCTACGGCGCCGGCGCGAGCGCGATCGCGCGTGCGCTCGTGCCGGTGCGGTTCGGCGGGAGGACGGTGAGCTTCCATCGCAAGGCCGCGCCTGCGCTCGAGCGCGTCGCGAAGAGGCTCGAGCCGCTCGTCGGTCAGCCCGCGACGGCGCGCTTCTTCGCGAAGCTCGGGGGCACCTTCGCGTACCGCGAGATCGCCGGCACCAACCTGCGGTCCACGCACTCCTGGGGCATCGCGATCGACCTCGATCCCGCCGCCTGCGAGTACTGGCGGAACGGGCCGCAGCCTCCGGTGTGGAAGAACCGCGTCCCCCAAGCGATCGTCGACGCGTTCGAGGCCGAGGGCTTCGTGTGGGGCGGCCGCTGGTACCACTACGACACGATGCATTTCGAGTACCGCCCCGAGCTCTTCTCTTGTTCGAGAGGGCTCTGCCCTCTCGAGCTCTCCCGCAGGGGCCTCTCCGCGCGCGAGGCGCGCTGCGCCGCCCCGGGCCCCCGAGAGGTTGGTCCGCGCGATGGTGGCTCGCTCTGAGACGTGATCGAAACGTGGATCTTGGGGAGCTCACTGCGTCCATCGTTGTCCATGCGCGGTTTCAGAATTCGCGCTGATACTGCACAAATCCGCTCACAGCCGAGCTGGCGCGCGCCGTGCTGGAAGATTCCACCGTGAGCCCTGCTTCCCGCCGCGTGAGCATCACGAACGAGGCCGCGATCAAGCCTCACGAGAATGCTTTCCGGCGCTGGTCGGTGCCGGACGCGCCGGACGCGCCGGACGCGATGGTGATCCAGTCGCCGCTG
The DNA here is from genome assembly GCA_019637155.1 of Labilithrix sp. NCBI lineage: Bacteria > Pseudomonadati > Myxococcota > Polyangiales > Labilitrichaceae > Labilithrix > Labilithrix sp. The sequence continues at coordinate 77,860 of JAHBWE010000030.1, forward strand.
TTCCCGCCGTCGACCGAGCGTCACGACACGATGGAGGCGCACATGCCCTCGTCGTTCCGCGTCTACCAGCCGTCCGAGCTGCGGAGCGCACCGATGCGGCGCGGCTCCTTCCACAACATCGAGCTCGAGCCCGAGTCCGACACCGTCGGGGCGCGCACGCTCCTCAAGTGGACCGGCATCGGCATCCTCGCCGGCCTCTGCGTCCTCACCGCGCTCATCCTCGTCCTGAACCTCGGCGACGACACCAAACACGGCGTCGCGTCGTCGAGCGCGCGCGCCACGATCGGCAAGATGTCGGAGCCCGCGGCGACGGAGCCCGCGGCGACGGAGCCCGCGAAGCCCACCGCGAAGGTCGCGCCCGCCGCCGCCGCGCCCGTGCGCGACGTCGACATCGAGCTCGAGGCCGCGCCGCCGCCCCCGCCGCCGCCGAAGAAAGCGGTCGCGACGAAGAAGAAGCGGAAGGCCGCGAAGTAGCGTTACAGCTCCGGCTTGTCGGAGCACGCGGCGACGAGGAGGCAGTCGATGCCGGGCTTGCACGTCGCGTCGTTGCGGCAGTCGACGTCCGCCTGCTCCGGGCACGCCGAGTTCTCGCGGATGCACTCGTCGCACGGCGAGCCGTCGGCGTAGTCGGAGCCCGCGCAGAGCGTGTCCTTGCACGCCTCGCCGCAGCCCTCCGCCTTGCAGAGGCACGCGACGAGGAGCGCCTTGAGCTTCGTCCCCGCCTCCGGGTTCTGGTCCACGCAGCACTGCTGGCACGACTCGACGTCCTCGTTCGCGCTGCACGCCACGCCGCTGTCGGACGAGACGCCGCCCGTGCTCGACGAAGACGACGTGCTCGACGCGCCCGCGTCCGCGTCCGCCGGCGCAGGATCGTCCTTGCTCGAGCAGCCCACCGCGACGACGATCGCGACCGCGACGAACACGAAGCCCCATCGCGAAGTGGGGGGACGAGAGATCGGGGTAGGGGGCCGAGCCCCGTCGCGAAGGCTCTTCACTGGACGGGCTTGTTCTGGCAGCCCGCCTTCGTCACACACTCGTTCCACGCGACGCAGTCTTCGTCCGCGCCGCACGCCTCGCCCAACGCGTCCTGACACTCCGCCTGCTTCTCGTTCGCGCAGTCCGGACACGCCTGTGACGTCGGGTTCTTTTGCGGCGTCGCGCAGAAGGTCGTCTTGCACGGCGTCCCGCAGAGCTCCTCGGTGCAGATGCACGACTTGATCGCGTCGTTGTAGGTCTTGAAGCCGGCCTTGTGCTGGTCCCCGCAGCACTGCACGCACGCCGCCTGAAGGTCGGTCTTCTTGCAGTCCGGCGGCCCCGCGTCCTTCTTGCCGTTGTCGTCGTCGTCGTCGTCGTCCGCGCTGTCGTCGTCATCGTCGTCGTCGTCGTCGCCCTGCGGGAGCTTGCCCGCGTCGGCGCCGGCGTCCGTTTCGGCGGGGACGATTCGTGTGATCGTCTTCGTGCACGCGACCGCGAGGCCGAAGACGCCGAGCGAAAGAATGACCGAGAGGAGACGGCTGACGGGGCTCATGACTCTGGGCCTCCTATGGTCGTGCGCCACGCGGAAGGCAAGCGCTGTGGTAGACCGCCGCCCAGAAAATGCCGCTCGATCCCGCCTTCGTCGCCGACTGTCCCTACGGCCCCGGCGGCCTCCTCCTCGACGAGGTCCTGAAAGTCGACGTCGAGGAGAGCCTCGTCCTCGTCCGGATGCCCACCGGCGGCGAGCTCCCGCTCACCCGCGAGCAACGGAACCACCCCGTCCTCCACCCCCCGCACGTCGCGGGCGGGCTCATGATCCACATGACGGGCATGGCCGGGTTCGCTCACGCCTACTACGTCCTCGGGCTCCGTCACGCCGACGGCTGGATCGGCTACGGCGCGCGCATCAACTCGGCGCGCTTCTACGCCCTCGCGACGCCCGGCGATCCGATCGTCATCGAGTGCAAGGCGACGCAGACGCGGCGCGGTGGGGCGAGCGTGCTCGCGCGCTACGCGTTCAAGTTCCATCAGGGCACGACGCTCGTATACACGGGCGACCAGACCGCGATGTGGATCGACGCGACGAAGCAGCGCGCGGCGGCGCCTACGGAAGCTTGAAGTCCGCCCAGAGCGAGGCGTGATCGCTGCTCGCGAAGCCGGCCCGGCCGGGGTCGCGGACGACGGTGGCGCTCTGGGCGACGTACGACTTGGCGCGGTTCTTCGTCACGAAGATGTGATCGATCGCCTGGTCCTGACCCTGGTAGCGGTACGTGCCCTGCTCGTTCTCCGGGAGGTCGCTCGCGACGCGGAGGAGACCGGCCTCGAGCGCGGCGATCGGCTCCGAGCCGGGGGTGTCGTTCAGGTCTCCGCCGAGGACGACGAGCGCGCCCTTGTTCGCGTCTCCCGTCGCCTTCATGATGTCGTGCGTCGCCTGCGCCTCGGCGAGGCGCCGGCCCGGATCGTCGTCCGACTTCGAGCGGAAGTGCGCGGCGTAGACGATGACCTCGCTGTCGCCGAGCGTGAGGTGCACCTCGGGGAGCTCGCGCGTGAACGTCGTGTTGCTGCCGTCGGGGCGCTTCAGCGGCGTGTCCCGCCGGTAGTTCTTCACCTCGCCGAGCTCGCCGCGCGCGAGGACGCCGACGTCGATGCTGCCGGCCGCGCCCGTCTCCGCGATGTGCGCGACGGGGAAGGGGAAGCCCGCCTCTTCGAGCTTCGCTTGCAGCGCGTCGAGGCACGTCTTGTTCTCGACCTCGGAGAGCGTGACGACGTCCGCGCCGAGCGAGGCGATGCCGTCGGCGAGCGTCGCGACCTTGCGGTCGAAGGCCTCCTGCGTGACGACCGCCTCGAACCCGTTGCTGCTGCACGTGCCCGACTGGCAGACCGTGTCGAAGAAGCGCCGCGTGTTGAGCTGCGCGACGCGCAGGAGCCCGGGGCGGCGCGTGGTCTTCGGATCGCCCCAGCCCTCCGGGGTCGGCGGTGGCTCCGTGTCGCCGCCGTCCTTGCCGCTCGCGCCGCCGTCGGGCCCGCCGCTGCTCGACGACGACGAGGTCGGGACCGCGATGGGGTTGTTCCCCTGGGTGAGGCCCGCGTCGTTGCACGCGACGACGGCGAGGACCCCGAGGACGACGATCGCTCCCCGCATCGGCTTCAGCTTACCACCGTCTTCCGCTTCCGCCGCACGACGAGCGCGGCGGCGAGCCCGAGGAGCGCCGCGCCCCCGTCCGAGCCGCGCCCCGCCGCGGAGACGGAGCAGCCGTCGTCCTCCTCCGGCTCGAGCTGCGGCTGCGCCCCGGCCGCGGCGAAGCCCTGATCGAGCATCTCGCGGAACGGCGCGAGCTTCGTGCCGATGTTGTCGGCGAGCGGGCAGGTGGCGCCGGGGCTCACCGGGTCCTCGCCGTTCGTGCCACGCGACACGACGCCGATCACGGCGCCCGTGCTCCCGGCGAGGATCGGTCCGCCGCTGTCGCCCTCGCAGATCGACTCGCTGAACGAGAACTCGTTGCGCGCGAGGATCGGGAACGAGTCGAAGGGGCCGACCTTCTTCACCGTGACGTCGCGGCGCTGCTGGCGCACCGGCGGCTCGAACTCCTTGTCGGTGATGCCGTAGCCGACGTTGACGATCGCCTCGCCCTCCTTCGGCTCGCCGTTCAGACGGAGCTTCGCGATCGGCACGTTCGTGATCGGCGTGTCCGTGAGCACGAGCGCGATGTCGTGGTTGCACAGCGTGGCCGAGAAGTCGTCGAAGATCTGGGAGCCGCGCGCCGCGGGCTGCCACTTCGTGGAGTCGACCTCGTTCGTCGGCGGCCCGAGCCTCGTGAAGGCGGCGCGCTCCTTGCCGGTGAAGACGTAGATGCTGGCGGGGTCGAAGTTCCTCCGCACCGCGCCGCCGGAGCCCGCGATCGGCGTGCCGTCGGGCTGGCAGGCGACGAGGCTGTCGTCGGTCTCGGCGACGCAGTGGCGCGCGGTCAGGAGGAGGCGCGGCGCGATGAGCGCGGCGGTGCAGACGTTGCCCGACGTCTTCTCGTCGTTGAGGCGGAAGAGCATGACGACCGAGTCCTGCCCGTCGTCGGAGGGCGTGCCGTTCAGGATGTTGGGGCGAAGCGAGGCGACGGCGCCGGCGGCGGCGAAGAGGAAGAGAAGCTTGTCGAGCATCTCCTCGCATCGTAGCAGGGGACCGTCAGCGCGCCTGGTTGATGAGCATCCAGTACATGCCGAGGGACTCGACCGCGTGCATGAACTTGTCGAACTCGACTGGCTTCACGATGTAGCTGTTCGCGCCGAGGCGATAGGCCTCCTCGAGGTCGCGGTCTTCCTTCGACGAGGTGAGCACGACGACCGGGATGTCGTGCGTGCGCTCCGTCATCTTCAGCCGGCGCAGGATCTCGAGCCCGTTCACCATCGGGAGCTTCAGGTCGAGGAGGACGACGCGCGGGGGCGTCTTCCAGCCGCCGTCGCCCTCGGCGAAGAAGTAGTCGACCGCCTGCTGGCCGTCGGACAGCCGCCGCACGGTGTGCGCGAGCTTCTGCCGCTTGAGCGCGCGCATGGTCAGCTCCGCGTCTTCGTCGCTGTCCTCGACCAGGACGATGTCGCCCGCTTCCACCGTCATCGCTATGCTCCCTTCCGCTCCCCGTCGTCGTTTCGTCTCGGCAGCGCGACGTGAAAGGTCGCGCCGCGCCCGACCTCGCCCTCGCCCCAGGCCCGGCCGCCGTGACGCTTCATGATGCGCGCGACGATCGCGAGCCCGATCCCGGTGCCCTCGAACTCCTTCGCGGAGTGCAGCCGCTCGAACGTCCCGAACAGCTTGTCGGCGTAGCGCATGTCGAAGCCGGCGCCGTTGTCGCTCACGGTGTAGACGATCTCGGTCGGCGTCTCCGCCGCGGAGGTGTCGATCGTCGCATCTTCGCGCCCGCGCGTGTACTTCACCGCGTTCGTGTAGAGGTTGACCCAGACCTGACGGAGGAGGCTCGCGTCGCCCCACGCCGGCGGGAGCGACGCGATCGTCGTGCGGATGACGCGGTCGGGCTCGGTGCGGAGCGCGTCCTCGAGCGCCGATTTCGCCAGCGCGTCCATGTCGATGTCCTCGGCGACGAGCGGCTGCCGGCCCGTGCGCGAGAGCGCGAGGATGTCGTCGATGAGGAGACCCATCCGCTTCGCGTTCTTGCGGACGAGGCCGAGCATGCGGCGGCCCTCGGCGTCGAGCGATTTGCCGTGCTCCTCCTCGAGGATCTCGGAGAAGCCGTCGATCGCGCGGACCGGCGCGCGGAGGTCGTGCGAGACGGAGTAGCTGAAGCTCTCGAGCTCCTCGTTCGCGACGGTGAGCTCCTCGACGCGGCGCTCCAGCTCGCGCTCGAGCCTCGTGAGCTCGGTGAGGTCGGTCATGACCGAGACGTAGCCCGTCGTCGTGCCGCGATCGACGAGGGGCTGGGTCGAGAGGTGGACGTCGACCCACTCGCCGGCGCGGTTCTTCGCGCGCAGCTGCGCCCGCACCGTCCCGCCGGCGAGGAGGACCTCGCGGTGCTTCTCCCGGTCGGCGCCCTCGATGATGGAGAGCACGGTCGCGATCGGCTTCCCGCGCGCGTCCGCCGCCGGCCAGCCGAAGAGCCGCTCCGCGGCGGGGTTCCACTCCTGGACGACGAAGTCGGTGTCGAGCCCGACGATCGCCTCGCTCGTCGACGAGAAGAGCAGGGTGTGGCGCCGCGAGATCGCGCTCGCGGCGATGCGGTCGGTGATGTCGACGAGCGTGACGAGCGTGGTCTCGCTCGAGTTGCCGGGGCGCACCGTCTTCTTCGTGCGGACGACGTACGTGCGCGGTCCTTGCGCGGTCGAGAGCGACAGCTCGATCCCGTCGTCTTCGGCCGTGTCCTCGGGCGGGAGCGAGGAGAAGAGCGCGACGAGCTCCGGCACCGCGAGCGCAGCGCCGCCGACCTCGAGGATCGGCGCGCCGAGCGCGGCGGCCTCGTCGACGCCGAACGCGTGGAGGAAGGCGCGGTTGGCGGCGATGATGCGGCCGGTGCGGTTCAAGAGCACGAGCGGCGCGGAGACGGTGTCGAGGACGCTGCGCTCGTGGCTGCGTGCGCGCTCGATCGAGTCGAGCTCGCGGAGGAGCCGCGCGTTCGACAGCGCGAGCGCCGCGTGGCACGCGAGCGCGTCGACGACCTCCACGTCGTCGTCGGTGAGCCCGGCGCCCGGATCGCCGTGACGTCGCACGACGAAGAGGAAGCCGAGCGCCTTTCCGCGCGCGACGAGGGGCGCGACGAGGACGCTCTCGAGCCGGATCGACGCGCCCTCGCTGGGGTGCGCTTCGGTGACGCCCTCGGGCGAAGCGATCGGCTCGATGTACGCGCGCGACGCGTCGAGGGCCTCGCGCAGCTTGGCGGTGATTGGGATCGGCACCGCGCCGAGCCGCTTGAACGTCTCGTCGTCGCGCGGGTCGTAGCCGGCCGCGGTCTCGAGCGTGCCGCCGGAAGAAGAGAGGAGGCGGATGCTCGTCGCGAGGCCGGTGACGTCCGCGACACGGCGGACGATCGTCTCGAGCAAGCGTGGGTAGTCCGTGGTCGCGTCCGCGAACGAGCGGAGGACGTCGACGAGCAGTCGAAGCCGGGTCCCCTCGGCGGAGTCGGTCGGCATTCGTCTCGAAGGTTACATGCGATCCCGATCGGGGCGCGACAAAGCGGCGAAAGCGTGAGCTCGACCGCTTCAGCGCGTCGCGACTCTCGTAAGATGGGGACCCATGCGCCCCGGTCCGCTCGCGCCGTTCACGCAGGCGCTCCGCTCGGCGGAGCTGCGGGCGATCGGGCGCGTCGTCCTCCACGCCCTCGCGGTCGGCCTCGCCGTCGGCGCGGTCGCGTGCGTGTTCTTCACCGTCCTCGGCGTGGCCGAGCGCGTGATCCTCGAGGGCATCGGCGGCTACGAGCCGCTCCGTCCCGCCGGCGAGCACGTGCTCGACTTCCCGATGCCGCGGCGGCCGTTCTCGCCGCTCGTCCTCGCGCTGATCCCCGCGTTCGGCGGGCTCGCGTCCGGCTTCGTCGCGCAGCGGCTCGCGCACGAGACGAGCGGCGGGGGCGGGGACGCGTACATCGACGCGTTCCATCGCCGCGGCGGCGCGATGCGCAAGCGTGTCGCGCTCGTGAAGATGGTCGCGACGGCGCTGACGCTCGGCTCGGGCGGCTCCGGCGGCCGCGAGGGCCCGACGATGCAGGTCGGCGCTGCGATCGGCGCGCTGCTCGGCCGCTTCATCCAGGTCTCGGTCCGCGAGCGCCGCATCCTCGCGGTGTCGGGGACGGCGGCCGGCCTCTCCGCGATCTTCGGGACGCCGCTCGGCGCCGCGCTCTTCGCGACCGAGGTCCTCTACCGCGACGACTTCGAGTCCGACGCGCTCGTCCCGGCCATCCTCGCGAGCGTCACCGCGCACAGCGTCTTCGTCGCGATCTTCCCGGAGGCGGCCCTCTTCGCGCACGCGCCGCGCTACCCGTTCCAGCCGCTCCACCTCCCGCTCTACGCGCTGCTCGCGATCGTCATCAGCGGCGTCGCGCGCGTCTTCGTCTTCACGCTCAAGCGGGCGAAGCACCTCTTTCACCTCCTGCGCGTGCCGTCGTGGACGCGGCCCGGCATCGGCGGCGCGATGCTCGGCGCGGTCGCGGTGACCTGGATCGTGCTCGTGAACCCGCACCTCGATCTCGAGGGGCGCGGGATCGGCATCCTCGGGAGCGGCTACGGCGCGGCGCAGTCGGCGATCACGGGCGGCGCGTGGATCCCGGGCGGCTGGTGGGGGGTCGGGCTCTTGTGCCTCCTCGTCGTGGTGAAGATCCTCGCGACGTCCTTGTCGCTCGGCTCGGGCGGCAGCGCGGGCGACTTCGGTCCGTCGCTCGCGATCGGGGGCCTCGTCGGGGGCGCCTTCGGGCGCGCGGCGCAGCTCCTCGTGTCGCCGGCGATCGATCCGGGCGCGTTCGCGCTCGTCGGGATGGGCACGTTCTACGGCGGGATCGCGCACACGCCGGTGAGCTCGCTCGTCATGGTCTGCGAGATGGCGGGGACGTACGACCTCCTGCCGTCGCTCATGCTCACCTCCGGGCTCGCCTTCGTCCTCCTCCGGCGCGTGAGCCTCTACTCGAAGCAGCCGCGATCGCGCTTCGAGTCGCCGGCGCACGCGGGCGAGGACTCGCTCGACGTGTTGAAGCGCCTGAAGGTGAGCGAGGTCTTCCGCCGCGACGCGCTCGTGACGCTGAAGACGCGGCAGCCGCTCGCGAGCCTCGTCGCCGCGATCTCGGAGGCGCCGGAGTGGCAGGACTGCTTCCCGGTCCTCGACGACGCCGGCGCGCTCCGCGGCGTCGTCTCGGGCGAGATCTTGCGCGCGGCGTCGAAGGACGACTCGCCGGGCGCGCTCATCATCGCCGCCGACGTGATGCTGCCGCCGCTCCACGTCTCGCCGAACGACGACCTCCACACCGCGCTCGAGCGCTTCTTCGGCAACGAGCTCCACGAGCTGCCCGTCGTCGAGGAGGGCGCGGTCGTCGGCGTCCTCGATCAGGCGCACATCACGCGCGCCTACCACGACTACCTCGGCAAGCTCGCCGGCGACGGCGAGCGCGTCTCGGTGGTCGATCTGCCGCCGTGAGCGTCGAGGAGGCGCTCTTCGCGCCGGTGGTCTCGATCACGTCGACGAAGCGGCGCCGCTTCTTCTGGGCGGCGTGGTGGTCGGGGCCGCCGGTGCGCGTGCCGTTCCGCAAGCCGGACGCGAGCGACGGCGGCGCCGCGACGTTCGAGGAGGCGGTGGCGGCGGCGAACGCGCGCGCGGGCACGACGCTCGCCGTCACGGACCCGCTCTGGGCTCGCGCGTGGATGCGCGTGCTCCGCGGCGAGGAGGTGTGGCCGTCGCGCGCGGATCGCGAGCCGCGCGCGCCCCGGGCCCGCGCGCCGGAGGCCGAGGCGGGCTCGATCTGGTCGCTGCTCGGCGTGACGAAGGACGTGACGCTCGCCGAGCTCAAGGCGGCCTACCGGCGCCGCGCGATCGAGCTCCACCCCGATCGCGGCGGCGACGCCGAGACGTTCCGGCGCCTCCTCGCCGCCTACGAGGAGGCGCAGAAGCGCGTGGCGCGGCCTCGCCCGCGGCGGTCTTCGTGACCTCGCGTCGCGGCGCGACCTAGAGCAGGTCGTCGAGGCCCGAGGCGGTGAGGGATTTGCGGGCGGCCTCGTCCCAGCCGCGGTTCGCGGTCGGGCTCGCGGGGCTCGGGTGCGGCATCGTGATCGGCTCGCGGCCGGTGACGAGCGCGAGGCGCTTCGCGGCGTAGGCGCCGATCCCGACGAGGTGCTTCGGCGCGAGGACCGCGATCGCCTCGGCGAGGGCTTCATCGCAAATCGCTTCCATGGCCTTTCGTTCTTCTTTTGCGATTTTATCGGGAGTGACGTTAGCACCGGTTTCGCCGAGGAAGAGGAGCGGGCAGTAGTTGAGGACGAAGGCGCGGCGGAAGAACGCGCCGGCGTCGCCGTGCTTGCGCGCGAAGGCGCCCCACAGCCGCTGGCCGGAGACCTCGCTCCGGGTGCAGTCCCAGCCGAGCACGGGCCGTTTGTCGTGGCAGTTCGCGGGCGGCGTGATCGTGCCGTCGAGGCGGAGGAAGTCACGGACCGACGCGACCTCGCCGAACGGCACGCCGGTCTGTCCCATCCCGAAGGGGCCCGGGTTCATGCCGAGGAGGAGGACCTCCTTCGGCGCCTTCCCGTAGCGCTCGAAGTACGCCCGCGCGACGGGCCACGCGTACTCGAGGGGGTGATAGACGAACGCGACGGGCGGTCCGAAGCGGAGCGGCTTCGTGCGCGCCGCGAGGCGCTCCATGATCGTCACGAGATCGTCCGCCATCGCGGCGCGCACTCTAGCGTGCCTACGACGACGTGACGGAGCGGAAAAGCTTCGCCGTCGCCTCGTCGGCGGGGAAGAACGTCTCGATCGTGATCTCCTCGGCGGTCGCGTCGATCGGGGTCCCGATCGTCGCGACGGTCGAGAAGATGCTCGCCTCGACGCCGTCCTTGCGGAGGTGCACGGTGAGGAACGGGCCGCGCGGCGTCGCGGTCGCGACGCGGACGGGCGGGAGATCGGGGATCGCCTCGAGCGCCGCGAGCATCTTCCTCGTCCGCGCCTCGTCGCCGCCCTCGCGCATGATCTCGCGGCGCGAGCGCTCGATCGTGAACGCGGCGACCTCCTCGAAGTTCACGATCGCGGGGCGGAGCCCGCGCGGATGGAGCGTCGCGACGACGAGGTTCTTCATCACCTCGGGCGGCGCGTTCGCGACGTCGGCGAACGTGGCGAGGAGCCGCGCGGCGCCGCCGTTCAGCTGGAGGACGTTCCACGATCGATCGACCGCGACGGCGCCGTTCGGCTCCATCCCGTCGAGGATCAGCTGCACCGCGCGCCGGAGCGACGCCGCCTCGGGGGCGTCGAGGGGCTCGTCGCGGTAGGCGGCGACGAAGCCCGCCGCCTCGAGCAGCGAGTTCCGCTCGCGGAGCGACATGTCGAGCGCGGACCCGAGCACCAGCACCATCGTGCGGCTCGGCGCGGCCTTCCCGGTCTCGAGGCACGAGAGGTGACGCGTCGAGATCTCGGCTTCGTGCGCGAGGCGCTCCTGGCTCAAGCCGCGCTGGGTCCGGTAGCGGCGGAGGGCGAGGCCGAACGTCATGCCTGGAGGGTACTCCGCGGCCCCACGTCCCGACATGACCTCGGAGGTCATGGTCTTCATGACCGAGCGGGCCCAGAACGAGGGCATGAAGAAACGGTCTCCTCTCGTTCCGCTCCTCGTCCTGGTTCCGTTCACCGTCTTCAGCGTCGTCTGCGCCTACGAGGGACGCGCCGACGGCCTCCGAGCGCTGAGCCATCCGTGGGCGATGCAGGTAGGGCTCGACCTGGTCATCTCGTGTTTCCTCGTCGGCGGCTGGATCCGCCGCGACGCGCGCGAGCACGGCATCTCGGCGCTCCCGTTCCTCGTCCTCCTCCCTCTCCTGGGCTCGATTGCGGCGCTCCTGTATCTCGTACGCCGCGCGTGGAGCCGCCCGCCGACCTCTCACCCCGTCGTCCCGCGCGGCGCGCTGAACGCCTCTGCGTGAGCGGAGCGATCCGACAACGGCGCGATCTTCCGCTTCGCGGCGAACTGACCGAGGCCGGCGTCAGCCGGTGTACGACTCGTCCTGCTCGATGCGGGAGAGGACCCAGTCGAAGTCGCCGGTGGTGACCTTCACGTTGCAGAACTTGCACTGCCCGACCATGTTCACGTCGAGCGGCCCGCCGCAGTTCGAGCACGCGAGGTCGGTGCGGGTAGGGCCCTTTCGGTTCGTGCCGCGGATGAGCGTCCAGTACTCGGTGTACGCGCGCGGCCGGCTCCGGCTCCCGGACACGACGCGCCCGTCGTCGCTGATCGTGTAGTCGAGGCTCGACGCCCACACGCGCACGGTGATCGCGTCGTAGAACGCGTCCGTCGACGCCTTCGCGAGCTCGATGTTCGAGATGCGCGCGTTCTCGGTGACGTTGCGGAGCCGCTGCGCGACGTACGCCTGGATCCAATACTGTTGCACCGTGAAGAGCGCGTCGCTCATGAACGGCCGCATCTTCGTGAGGTCGCGGTTCGACCACCCGATCTGGAACTGCTGGAAGACGAGGGCGATGCGCGCGTTGAGCTGCGCGACGTCGAACGCGGGGTCCTTGTGCCGGATCCGCGCGATCGCGCGGGGGAGCCCCTGGTCGCGCACGGTCGGTGCGTCGTTGCCTTGCTCCTCCACGTTCGCGGTGAGGATCGGCGGGCGCGCCTCGCGCTGCATCACGCTCACGCCCTGGAGCGACCAGTCGAACGAGCCGTCGTTCACGATCCGCGCGCAGTGCTTGCACGAGCCGCTGAAGAGCGACTCCTGCGGCGCGCCGCAGTTGGGGCACCCGAGCTGCCGCACCTGCGCCGGCGTGCGCGACTTCGCGCTCGGCTTCCGCGCGAGCGTCCAGCGCTCCTGGACGTATTGGCCCTGACCCGCCTCGGTGTAGTTCGCCTCGAGCTCCGCGACGACGCGCGCGCCCGCGGTCGCGTCCACGCTCACCTCGATGAAGCGGAGCGCGCCGATGACGACGTGGTCGACCGGCCCGCGCGTGCTCTGCTGCAGCTCCAGCATCGCGTTCGGCGAGAGGTACGCCGACAGCCGATTGAGCGCGCCTTGCCCCCGCGCGCGATGCACCTCCGCGTAGAGGCCGTAGAGGAAGTCCTCGAACACGATGCGCGAGAAATTCGGATCGAAGTCGCGGATGCGCTCGAGCTTCGGGCTCGGCGGCGGCACGTACGGCGCGACGTACGCCGAGCTCCCCGGATCGGCGACGCCGGCCGACCAGTCACGCTGCGAGCCTTGCGTCGACTTCTTGTAGATGAAGTACCCGATCACGACGAGCGTGATCGGGATCCCGACCGCGGGGTGCTCGATGCAGAGCCAGACGAGGAGCTCGACGATCGCGCCCCCGTCGCCGCTGCCCCCGCCGCCGCCACCACCACCCCCGCCGCCCGACGATCGCGAGCCGGAGTACGATCCGCCGCCGCCCGGCCGCGCGAACGCGATCGCGGCGACGAGCACGAGCGCGACCGCGATCGCGCCTCCGACGATCCAGCGCCGCCGCGACCTCACGCGAACCCCATCTCGTCGGGTAGCTCGTTCACGTCGTCGGCCTGTCGCGGCATCCCCTTCGCGAGGACGGGCCCGAGCGACTCGAGTCCCGCGACGAACGCGTCGAAGTCGGGCACGGGTCGATCGACCGCCTTCTGGATCGCCTCGACGGAAGGCGCGATGAGGAGCGGATCGACCGAGACGTCCGGCACGACCGCGACCTTGTGCTCGAAGAGCCCGACGAGCACGAGGACGCCGTTCCGCCCGCTCGTCCGCCCGACCCCGAGCTCGTGGAACGCCGCCGCCGCCGCGCGCTGCACCTCTTCCTGCCGCCGCGCGCTCGGCGTGAGGAGCCGGCGGAGGACGAGGGTGTAGCGACAGAGCAGGGCGCCCGCCGCGAACGACACCGCGATGTCGATCGGGATCCAGGTGAGCGCGAACTCCTTGTCCGCGAACAGGACGAACGCGAGGCTCGCGAGCGCGACGAGCGCCCCGAACCCGAGGTCCGCCTCGCGGTAGGTGACGCCCGCCTGCCGCCGCACGGTGACGACGAGCTCGGCCGAGGTCTGGCTCTCGACGCGCTCGATCGCCTTGCGGACGGCCGTCTTGGCGGCGGCATCGAAGAAGGCGCGGGTCGACAACGGAGCGAGGGTAAATCGCCCGGCGCGCCCGCGCTAGGTTCTGCGCGTCAGTCGAAGAGCTCGGGGGTGCGGCAGCGCATGAACTCGCGGATGATGCGCGCTTCTTCGGGCCCCATCTCGTCGAACTGCACCCCCATCCCGGGCTTGACGTCGGTGACGTGCGCGCCGCCGAACACCTCACCGCCCCGCGCCATCGCCTCGGGCGCACGGATCCACCGCACGGTCCCGCGGAGCGTGAGGTCCGCGCCGAACCGGCTGATGTGGAACTGCATCACGACCGGCGTCCCGATCGGCAGCATGTACTGCGTCGCGATGAAGATCCCGCCCTCGGAGATGTCCGAGGAGACCCCGGTGTAGAAGTTGTTGTCCCCCCGCAACGTGACCGCGAGCCGAAGGTGATACCGCGGATGCACGCGCCGATCGGCGACGGGCATCGTGTCCTCGTGTCCTGAAATCCTCGGAACGATCGACGTGCTCATACCGCTCTCAACGGCCGCCCCACCTCGCACTAAAGCCCATCCATCACTTTCCACGATTCCCCCACACGCGGCGACCTCGTCCCGATCGGCGTTTTCATATGGGCCTCGCACTGACCTCGTCTCCACCTGGAGCGCCTCGGTGTGGGGCGTCGCGAGCGTCTTCTCCACGGGGAAGGTCCTCTTCTCGCAGGTGCTATCCTTCTCGAACGATGGCATCGAAGAAAGGTCCTCCTCCTCCGCCTCGCGATCTGACGACCGAGATCCTCGTTCAGATCCGCGACGAGCTACGCGAGACACGAGACACCTTCAAGAAGGAGCTCGGAGACTTGCGTCATGAGCTCGGCGACTTGCGTCATGACCTCGAGCGGCTCGAGCGAAGGCAGCGTGAGGACGCCACGCGGCTCGCGACCGAGCTCGTCGCCGTCGCGCAGGCGGTGGGACAAGTCCGCGACCTCTTGCGCGAGCAGCGCGTCGACCGGGAACGCCTCGACGACCACGAGCAACGGCTCCGCACGCTCGAAAAACGAAGCGCCTGACCGCCCGCCCGCCGCCGCGCTCCCTCCGCCTGCGCTCCCACGAGTGCGGGCGGCGCGCGGGCGAGCGTTCGGTGTTTCCGGGCGGCGCGACGCTTACGGCTCGCGAGCGGGATCAGCCGGCGCGGGTCGGGGCGCAGCCTGCCGTCTGCACGATGGGCGGCGGCGGCGGCTGGATGACGGGCGCGCGGCCGGGGCTCTCGCCGACGGTGAGGGCGACGACCACGCGGCAGACGTCGAACAGCTCGCGCCACGTGACCGCCGCTTGGCGCTCCGAGCTCGACGGAGCGACGAGCGAGTACTCCGAGACCACGTCCTCGCGCGTGCGCTCCGAACCTCCGAGCGACGCCGTCCGAACCGTCCGCGCGGTGGGGTCGCCGCTCTGGCGGCGGGTCTTCTGGATCTGGATCTCCTGCGTGCTCGCCTTGCCCGTCCGGGAGTCGGTCATCACCAGCGTCCCGCGCGCCGCGTCGAGGACGAACTTGCCCTTGCCTTCGCAGCTCGCCGGCGGCGCCGAGCCGGCGCAGGCCGCGCTCCGCTTCCAGGTGACGTAGCGGTCGCCCTTGAAGACGACCCACTCGTGCGGCCCGCCCTCCGGCGCGTGGTACACGCCGTCGAGCGCGAGCGGCGCCGACATCGACGACGTCGTCTCTTCGAGCTCCTCCTCCTCTTCGTCCACCGGTGCGCACCCCACGACGACGGAAGCGGCGACGGCGATGACGAGGAGCAGGAGCGCGCGGAGCTGCATGACCGTAGGCATTGCAGACATCGCGCCACGCCTCCGGTGCCGTCTGGGTCGCCGGGCACCAGGATCGCCCGTCGTCCACTCTCTTCGACGCCGCGGATAAACCGCGTCGGGGACGTGGCGGGCGGGGACTCTTTTCATCCAGATCGCTCGATCACGATCGGTTCGTTCACCGGTCGCCTGGACCCAAGGGACGCACGCGCGTCAGCGCGCGGGGTTGGCGGCGAGGCGGCGGGCGAGGGCATCGAGCGCCGCCTGCGTCGCGGGCGTCGCTGCTCTGCGCGCGTCGGCGATGAGCGCGGGCGTGACGGGCGCGTCGACGACCATCAGCGCGTTCGAGGCGGCGGCGCGCGCTTCGCCTTCGTGCTGGACGTAAGCGGCGACGAGGGCGCGGGCGGCGACCTCGCGGATGCGTGCCTCCTCCGTGCGATCCGGGAGCGTCTTCCACGCCCACGCGTTGCCGGCGCGGCCGAGCGCTCGCGCCGCCGCGCGCGCCATCGCGTCGTCCGTCGAGGCCGCCTGCCGCGCGAGCGCCTGCGTCACCGCGAGGCGGCGGCACTCGCCCATGCCCGCGACGATCGCGCGAGCGCGCTCCGGCGCCGCCGCGGCGAGCGCCGAGAGGAGCTGCGTCTCCGCGGGCGCCCCGCCGATGCGGGCGACCGCCTCGGCGACGGTGCGCGCCGACGCCGCGTCCTCCTTCGCGTCGGCGAGGATGGGCCCCAGCACCGCGAGCGCCCGCGCATCGCGCAAGAGTCCGGCCGCCTCGATCAAGTCGCGCCGCACGATCGGCGCCATCGCGGCGGGCACGCCTCTCGGGCCGCCGTCGGCGAGGAGCTCGAGCACCGGCAACACCGCGCTCGGACCGAGCTGCGCGATGCTCCGCGCCACCGCCGCCCGATGCCCGCGCGCCGCCGCGTGCGCGTCGGCCGCGCCGGAGGCGATCGCGTCGACGCGTACGAACGACGTCGCGTCCGCCGCCCGCGCCCGCGCGATCTCGGCGCGGAGCGCGGTCGAACCCGCGGCTCGCGACGGCGCGCTCGCCGGCTCCGTCGCGGAGGCGGGCGCGGCGACCGCCGACAGCGCGAGCGGGAGCGCGCCAACGAGGAGCGCGACGCGAAGCCAGCCGCGCGAGCCCGCGCCGCCGGAGCTGGAGCGCGCGCCGCCGGAGCCGGAGCGGGGGGTCATCGGCCGGCCTCCCACCACTTCGCGTCTGGGACCTGGCGGGTCGCGTTGGTGCCGCAATGAACCTCGCCGTTGGCGACGTGGTACTCGTCCCAGTCCTCGAGGAAGTGGGCCGTGATGCCGAGCGGCGCGAGCGCCTTCGTGAAGGCGTCGGCGAAGATGTCCTTGCCGTCGATGATCGGGCCGTGCGGGTTCGGCGCGCCGAAGTGGCCGTCGGCGAGGTAGACGCCGTTCACGAGGCCCGGCTGATACGCGATGGATCCGCCGTCGATGAGCGTGTGGAGGAACGGCACGCGCACGATCTCGTCGTCCGCGAGCGCGAGCTCCTTCCGCAGGATCGCGAGCTGCGCGTCGACCTCCGCCGCCGCCTCGGCCGACGCCTGCATCACGATCGGATCCGCGAGCACCTCCGCGATCGAGACCTCCGCCGGGCTCGCCCGCTCCGTCTCGGGGTCGTACCACTCCTTGCCCACGAACATCGTCGTCGCGCCGTGCCCGCGCGCCGCCGCGTCCTCGAGCATCGTCTTCGCGAGGCGCGGATCGTTGACGAGCAGCTTCCAGCCGCGCGGCGTCGCCGCCTTCACGAACGACACCGTCTCGTCGACGTGCGCCACCCGCAGCCACGACGTGTCGATCAGGATCGGCGGCTGCTGCCCCTGCGCCTCGAGCATCTTCTCGAACACCGGATCGGGGAAGAACGACTGCGTCGCCCCGCGGAGCAAGCGCCCGAACGGGTACGCGACCCCGCCCGCGCTGTACGGCGGCACCGTCTCGAGGTTGCCGAACGAGTTCAGCGTGTCCATCTCCGGCGGGTGCGTGAGGTCGAACTCTTGCACCCCCGCGACGTCCTTGCCGCGCAGCCGGAAGACGACCGCGCCGGCGGGGCGGAGCGGGTTGTCCGTCTCCTCCGGCTCGTAGACGTTCGCCGAGCGGTAGTTCACGCGGATGACGTGCTGGCCGCCGTTCGGCGCCGGCATCGACATGTACGCCGGCTCGAAGAAGTCCTGCGTCCACGGATCGTTCTCCTCGATCAGCGCCGGCGGCGGCACCCCCGCCGCCTCGCACGCGCGCGTGAGATCGCGCCGGAGGTCCGCGTTGCCCTGCCGCCCCGTCTGCGACTGCCAGATGCGCTCCGCCGGCAGGAGGTGATGGAACGTCAGCACCGGCGCGACGCGGAGGCGGACCGTGTCGCTCGACTCGCCGCGCGGCGTCGTCAGCGTGAGCTTCACGTCGACGAAGCCGTCCCACACCTCCTTGTCGCGCACGATGTCCTTCGCCTCGATCCCGAGCTCGATCCCCTCGCGGAGGTCGGCCGCGTTGAACACCGTGTCCGCGAAGAGGACCGTGAAGTCGGCCGCGTTCGGGCCCGTGCGCGAGAAGAGCCGCACCCGATCGCGCGCCTCCGGCGTCACCACCTCGATCGTCGCCGTCATGTCGCCGGGCACGTCCGGCAGCGGCCGCGTCCAGAGGCGCGCGAGATCGGCCGCGTCGTCGTCGCCGTTCACGTTCTCGTCCGCGGCGTCGTTGCAGAGCGCGATCTCGTTGTCGTTCTTGTTCACCCCGCAGCGCTCGCTGTCGTCGTCGATGTTGGCGAGGAACACCGCGCCGTTCGTCGCGCTCCATTCGAGCTTGTTCGCGTCGGACTCGTCGTCGAAGCGCACCACGCCGTCGCGGTTCGAGTCCGCGCGCAGGTCCGCGACCGGATCGGGCAAGAGCACGTAGCGCACGGACGGCTCGTCGCTGCCGCACGCCGCGACGAGCGCGCCGACGAGGAACGGAGCGGCGCGCCTCACGTGCGATCGAGCCGGACCTCGATCGGGAGGTGATCGGAGGGCTCGGTCGCGCTCGGGAGCGGCGTGTCGTCCGCGATCGGCGGCAGCGGCGACGGCGTCGCGCGGAGCTCCGCGGTGTGAAGGACGTAGTCGATCCTCTTTCGCTTGCCGTTGGCGTTGCATGTACACGCGTCGTCCAGCGACGCATAAGCATCGCTCAGGCCGCGCTCTTTCGCGAGCGCGAGCACGTCGCTGGTCGGCGCGGCGTTGAAGTCGCCGCAGACGATGCGCACGCCGGAGGGCCACGTGTCGAGCAGCTCCGCGAGCTGCGCGCGCCCGCGATGCGCCTCCGGCAGCGTCCCGTCCGGCTCCCACTTGAGGTGGGTCGTGACGACGGTGAGGTCCGCGACGGTGACGCCGAGCGCGACGAAACCCGACATGTCGCTGAAGGCGTGCTCCTTCCACTCAGGCTCGGTCGTGAGCGCATGGCGCACGAAGATCGCGAGCCCTTCGCCCTTGCCACGCTTCTTGTAGTGCCGGCCCGTCGCCTCGTCCTTCAGCCGCTCCTCGAGCGCGCCGAAGAGCGCGACGTCGACCTCCTGGAGGCACAGCACGTCGACCTTGGTCGCCTGGATCTGCTCGATCCGATCGGCGACCGCCTTCCGTCGCGGTCCGCGCTCGAGCACCTCCGGCGGGGTGTGGGGGAAGTATTCGTCCTTCAGGTACGCGTCAGCGAGGACGTTCCAGGAGACGACGCGGATCACGTCGCCGATTGTACAAACAAATCACGAGGAAGGATCCATTCGCCGGACACGGACCGACAGGACGGGCTCTGGATCGCGGCTCACCTTCGACGTGCTCACGTCCACGACGAAGCGCGGGACGATCTTCGATTTGCCCTCGCCCTCGGCCGGGAGCTCGCCGGTGAGCTGCGCGGCGCCGCCCTTCGCGACGATGCTGGCTTGGATGCGCGTCGCCGCGAACGTGCAGCTCGACGACGCGAACCGGAAGAGCGGCACGTCCTCCGCCTTCTTCGGCGGCTCGTTGGCTTCGACGCCGCCGGTCGCGTCCTTGACGAGCACGATGAGATCGCCGTTCGTCTCGCGCATCCCCCACACCGTGACGCCGTGAGCCTTCGCGAGCGCGCGGAGCTCCACGCTCGCCTTGCTCTTCACCCACGCCTGCTCGATCGCGACCTCGAAGCGGATCCGCTCGAGCGTCGCCTTGCCGTCCGCCTCGCTGAAGCGCCAGAGCTCGTTGTCCTCGGTGCTCGTCGTCGAGTCGTTGAGCTGAAAGCCCACGTCGCGCGACACGAGGCAGTAGCCTTGCGCGCGCCGCGCCTCGAGCTCGACGTACTTCGAGTGCGGGGTCTCCTTTTGCGTGACCTTGAGGCCGGGCACGCCCATCAGCGGCGGCGGCGTGGTCGCGTCCTTCACCGCGGGGAGCCGGGGGACCGCGCTCACGGCGGTGCGCTCGCCGGCGGCGGCGGGCAGCGTGACGGCGAACGTGGCGAGGGCGAGGGCGAGCGCGAGCTTCTTCATCACAGCGTCTCCAGGTACGTCACGAGGTCGTCGAGCTCCGTCTTCGAGAGGTGCTTCGTGCGCCCCATCTTCCCGTCGGACTTCACGAGCAGCGTCCGGAGATCGGCGTAGCGGCCGTCGTGGAAGTAAGGCGCGGAGCCGGAGAGGAAGCGGAGCGAGGGCGTATCGAACTTGCGGACCGTGTCGGAGAAGGCGCGGCTCTTCACGTCGTGCGCGGTCCCGTCGGGGAGGTCGCCGCCTTCGCCGTGGCACGTCGCGCAGCCGGCCTCGGCCGTCCGGAAGATCGCGGCCCCGCGCGCGATCGCCTCGCCCTTGCTCTCCGCCGGCGTCGCCTCGGGCGGCGGCCGCATCGCGCGCACGTACGCGACGAGCGCCTCCTTGTCGTCGCCTTCCATGCCGGTGCCGCCGAGGCGCTTCATCGTCTGCACGAGGTGCAGGTTCACGTCGTTGGCGTCGCCGTTCCAGCCGAAGGGCGCGGCGCCGTCGAGGCGGCCGGCGAGCATTGGCGTCTGGCGCGGACCCTTCGGCGAGGACCACACGAGCGCGTCGTCGCGGCCGTCGGGGTGGCAGCTCGCGCAGGCGCGGCCGTCGCTCGAGATGCGCCGGTCCTGCGTCGCGTGGAAGAGGCGGCGGCCGAGCGCGATCTTCTCGTCTTCCTTCGTCGCCTTCGGATCCACGAACGACGTGCTCGCGACCGCGACCGCGCGGTGCGCACCGATCGCGATCGTGGTGAGCGACTGCGCGAACTGCGACCAGACCACCGCGCGATCGTGCTCTTCGTCGAGCGCGATCGCGGTCGGGCCGGCGGGGACCGACCACTTCTTGAGCGTGACGTCCTGCGGGTTGAGCGCGTCGCCGTCGTA
Source organism: Labilithrix sp. (assembly GCA_019637155.1). NCBI lineage: Bacteria > Pseudomonadati > Myxococcota > Polyangiales > Labilitrichaceae > Labilithrix > Labilithrix sp. Next base: position 98,210 of record JAHBWE010000030.1, read on the forward strand.
GAGCTGCACGCTGTCCTCGCCGAGGCACGTGACGTAGAGGCCGTCCTTGCCGAACGTCGCCGCGCGCGGGAGCGCGCAGCTCGTGGACACCGCCTCGTCGAAGCCGACGCGAAGGGTCATCGACGGCGCGACGACCTTCTCCGCGTCCTCGTCGATGATCGGGACGTGGAAGACCTCGGCCTCGCGCCCTTCGTCGCCGCCGCCGTAGCCCTCCGACGCGACCGGCTCGCCGGGGAACACGAGGACGTGCGGCGCGAACACGCGACCGGTGTCGCTCTTCGCGAGCGCGAAGCCCTGGCACGCGACGCGCTTCTCGGTCCCGATGAAGCCGCGGCCGGCGATCTCTTCTTCGCCCTTGAGGCCGAGCGTCTTCGCCTTCCCGCGGCCGTCGAGCGGCAGCACGTCGAGGCTCTGCCCGACCGCGTGCGCGACGAACGCGCGCTTGCCGTCGCTCGAGACGACGACGCTGCGCGGCTCACGCTCCACCGCGTGGGTGGCCTTCTGCGTGAAGCCGTGCGCGTCGATCACGGTGACGGTGCGTCCCCAGCCGCTCGTCGCGACGAGCGTCGCGTCGTCGGGCGTGAGCGCGAGCCCGATCGGCTCCGCCGCGACGTCGATCGACGCGTCGACGACGAGCGGCGACTTCGCGGTCCCGCCGCCGCGGAGGACGACGAGCTTCGCGCGATCGCGGAGCGACGCGACGAGGCGCCCGTCCGCGAGCATGACGAGCTGCGCGGGCGCGCCGCCGGGGGCGACGTGCGAGAGCTCGCGTCCGTCGTCGACGTCGACGACGCGGACGAGGCTCGCGTCTTCGTCGGCGACGTAGGCGACGCGGCGGCCGTCGAGATCGGCGAGGAGCACGCCCGAGCCGCTCCGCGCATTCCCGAGCCGTCCCACGATCGGCGCCGGGACCGGGGGCAGGGGAGGGGGCGCCTCCGGCGCGGCGAGGAACCGAGGGGCGGGCCGCGGCGCGCCGAAGCGCGCGACCGGGGCGGGGCGCGCGCACGCGACGAGGGCAGCGGTGGCGAGGAAGGAGGGGAGGGCCCAGCGGCGGAGCATCGGGCACGAGAACGCCCGATGCGGTCCGGGTTATTCAGCGCGCCGCGAGATAAGCGATCGCGCCGTCGAAGGCCGCCTTCCGCAGCGTCTGGTCGTCGTCCGGGACGTACTCCGAGAGCCCCTCCTGCCTGAGCCACTCGAGGCCCTGCGCGCGCGTGAGGTCACCCCAGAAACCGGGCCCGTACTCGATGCCGCGGAGGAACGCGCCGAGCTTGTACTCGGCCTTCCGCGGATCCGCCTCGTCGCCGACGGCGGCCTTCAGCATCCCGATCGTCTCGGTCGCGTCGAGGTCGAAGACGATCTGCGCGACCTGGACGCCGATGAAGCGGATCGCCGTGTAGCTGTGCTCGCTCATCGACGCCGGGTCGACGCCGAGGATCCACCGGATGTCGGTCGGGGCGAGCTTCACGTCGCGCGCGAGGGTGCGGGCGAGGACCGGGCTCGCGTCGATCATCGATCCCGTCAGCGCCGCGTCGATGCCCGCGGCCGGGAGGCACGCGGCGAGGTCGGCGCGCTCCTGCTCCGCGAGGCGCCGGTCCTCGAGCCAGTCGGCGAACCAGTGGATGCCGAGCGCGACGGTGGCGAGGATCGGACCGATCGGACCCGCGCCGGCGAGGACGAGGATCGAGGCGCCGAGCGCGACGACGTCGCCGACGACGCGCACCTTCGCGTTGAGGCTGTCGTGCCATTTGCCGGCGTCGTTCCACAGCTTGATCGCGTTCATCACGACCGCGATCCCCTGCGCGACCTTCCCCGACCACTTGACGATCTTCTCCGCGAGCGGGCTCGACTCGACGCCGAGGACGAGGCGGCGAAAGAGCGAGATGCCCTCCGCGACCCCGGTGACGGCGTGGGTGCCGCTGTCGAGGAGCTCCTGGAGCGCGGCGTTCACGTCGCCGGCGACGAGGTCGGAGCCGATCTCCCAGATCGCGATGAGGCCGGCGATCGTGCGGAGAGACTGGATCGTGGTGGCGGTGGAGATGCCGGCGCTCTGACCGAGCATGTCGTTGCCGTCGAGCGCCTCGTAGCGCCGGAGCCAGCCGGCGATCTTCCGGCAGGCGTCGCCGCCCTGCTCGAGGACCGACGCGGTCTCTGCCACCGCCGCGTCCTTCGTCCCGCGCTCGAGGAGCGCGCGGAGGAACCCGGACGGGAGCGCGGGGGCGAGCACGTGATCGACGACGTCCTCGTCGCTCACGCCGCGGAGGACGAGGCGCTTCGAGAGCGCCGACGCCGCGAACACGAGCGCCGACCTCGCCTCCGGCGTCTTCGCGACGAGGACGTAGCCCTCGTAGAGGCGGCGCGGCCCGAGCTGCTCGGTCGCCATCGGATCCGCCGCGATCGCGTCGAGCTGCGTCGCGAGCTCCCGCGCCTTCGCGTGGTAGTCGCCCTCGATCGCGACGACGTCGGGGAGCCCGTTGAACGCGCGCGTGAACGCGCTCTGCTCCTCGGCCGTGAGCATCGCGCCGACGCGGCCGAGCGCGCGGCTCAGCCGGGCGTCGGTCTCGTCCTTCTTCTCGGTCGCCCGCTCGAGCGCGCCGACCGCCTCCCGCGCCGCGGTGGGATCCGTAGCCGCGGCGGAGGTCGCTCCGGCCTCCTCTGCCGCCGTGTCCGCGCACCCCACAAGAGTCAGCGTCACGAAGAAGGCGCCGAGAAGGAGGCGGAAGCGAGCGAGCATGTGCGCACCTCGTCGCACCTGGTGTGCCGGACATACTGTCCAAAGAAAACGCGTCGTTAGCGCGGATCGTATGGAGCCCGTGATTTCGTCACGATCCTCAGGCGTTCTGCGAAGAGCACGCATGGGCTTTTTGTCAACGTCAGGGGCTTCGCCCCCGACACCCCCACCCCAGACACGGCCCTCGAAGACTCGGGGCGCTTCGCGCCCGCTTGCGCGGCCGCTTCTGGGGCCCCTTCTCCTCTTCTGTGTTCTGGCCGCTGGCTGCCTGGTTCGGCCGCCGAAGCCGCCGGCCCGCGGCGCGCTGCCGCCCCCGCCGCCCCCGGCCAGCCCGGAGGTGCAGCAGCCGGTTCCGCCCCCGCCGCCGGAGATCGCGAGCTTTTCGTACGGCAAGCAGACGCGGCGCGATCCGAACGACCTCTGCGAGCCGGTCGAGGAGAACCTCGCGCGCGCGGCGAAGGCGATCGTGGCGGGCTCGAGCGCGGCGCCGATCCCGCATCGCGCGTGGGATCCGAGCAAGCCGCCGAAGTACATGGACATCGTCGATCGGCGGTATTCGCTCACGTCGGTCGAGAAGGCGATGCTGAAGAAGAACGGCTTCGTCGTCCCGGCGCGCCTCTCCGAGCCCGGCTACGCGTACGCGCTGCACGACGTCTACCAGTCGCAGCTGCCGGTCTTCATCTCCGCCGACGCCGTGTTGCATGCAATCTACAAGGGCAACGACTCCGTCTTCGTCGAGGCGGAGCTGGCCCTCCTCGAGCCGCTCGAGCGCGCGCTCGGCAAGATGCACGCCGCGATCGAGCGGGGCGGCTACCCGAGCGAGGTCGCCCTCGATCTCGATCTCTACCTCACGGTGGCGCGCCAGCTCCTCGCCGGCGACGCGACCGAGATCGAGCCGCGCTTCAAGAGCACCGATCCGAAGCCGTTCGTCGAGCGCGCGGAGGCCGGCAACGGCGGCCTCGTGAACACGACGATGTTCGGGCGCGCGCGCATGATCGACTGGTCGCAGTACACGCCGCGCGGTCACTACGCGGGCAACTTCGATCTCGAGCGCTGGTTCCGCGCGGTGACGTGGCTCTCGCGCCTCGAGCTGAACCTCGTGTCGCGCGCGTCGCGGAGCTCGCAGCCGGGGCTCGTCCCGAACCCGGAGGAGACGCCGCGCGAAGCGGTCGACGCGCTCGCCCTCGCCGACACCGCCGAGCGCGCGGGCGTGCTCGCGGACCTCGATCGGATCGAGCTCTTGTGGAGCGAGCTCGCCGGCAAGCGCGAGGACGTGTCGCTCCGGTCGCTCCTCGCGCTCAAGAAGCAGGCGAACATCACGACGTTCGCGATCCCGGACGCGGCCGACAAAGTGAAGGCCGCGATCGGCGGCAACTTCCAGCGCACGACGCGCATGCACTACATGCCGCAAGGCTCGCTCCCGCTCCCGGCGATCGCGACGATGATCGGTCCGCGCGCGGTCCCCGACGCCGCGGTCTCCACCTACCTCGTGCACGCCACCGTGAGCGGGCGCGCGATGCCGTCGTTCGCCGATCTCCTCTTCATGCTCGGCAACGATCGCGCGAAGCCGTGGCTCGCGAACGACCTCGCCGCGTTCCCGGCGCTGCAGGCGAACCTCGATCGCGGTCGCGGAGAGCTCGGCGCGATCCCGCCGGCCGACGTCTACGGCGCGTGGCTCGGCGCGGTCCGCGCGATCTCCGCGCCGAACGAGGGAGAGAAGCCGTCGTTCATGAAGACGGCCGCGTACGAGGACATGAAGGTCAACACGACCGTCGCGGCGTACGGCCAGCTCCGGCACAACTACGTCCTCGTCGCGGGGCAGCCCTACGACGAAGGCGGCTGCGAGATCCCGGACGGTTACGTCGAGCCCGCGCTCGCGCTCTACGAGTCGCTCGTCACGTACGCGCAGCGCGGCGGCGCGGCGATGAAGGCGATCGGCGCCTCGAAGGAGAGCGTCGAGTACTTCGCGCGCCTCGAGAAGACGCTCGGCGTCCTCGTCGCGATCGTGAAGGACGAGCTCGCGGGCCGTCCGCTCTCGGAGGAGGAGAAGCGGTGGCTCTCGATGACGACCGAGATCGTGCCGCCGTCCTCCTTGGGACCGGGGAGCTACGACGGCTGGTACTTCGATCTGTTCCGCGACCTCCACGACGCGTTCAGCGAGCACGCGTTCGTCGCGGACTGGTTCACCTCCTCGAACGCGAGCGCGGTCGTCTACGCCGGGGCGAAGGAGCCGCGCCTCGGCCTCTTCGTCGTCGACGCGGGCGGCCCTCCTCGCGTCATGGTCGGCCCCGTCGCGCGCGCGTTCGAGCACGTCGGCTCGCTCGACGGACGCCTCACCGACAAGGACGCGTCGAAGGTCGGCGCGATGCGCGAGCCCTGGGCCGCGAGCTACACCGCGCCCGCCCCGCCGCCGCCGCCGCTCCAGATCGTGAACCTCTGGGACGGCGGGGAGACCGAGCGGCGCTACGCGGTGCGGAGCACACGCGCGCTCTCCGGCGTGACGCTGGAGCTCCTCGGTCACCATCGCGAGAAGCTCGCGGCGCAGACCGCGAACGTCGGCACGGCCTGGAGCGTCGTCACGATGAAGGTGAAGGCGGACGAGTGGGCGGAGGTGCTCCGCGTCCGTCACGGCGAGTCGGTCCAGATGATCCAGAACCGCTTCGGGACGATCACCGAGTCGTACGGCGGCATGCCGGACCTGACCTACGAGGAGGCGGACACGGTGCGGCAAAAGCTCGACAACTCAGCGACAAAATAGGGTCTGATGGGGCGGCCAGGGTGGGGACCCCTCACGCCTCGAAACTTTTCGAGGGTCGGTACGTCTCATCTGGCCCGGATCCCCATGCACGAGAAGACCCTCCTCTACGCCGCCCTTGGAGTCACCGCCGTCGCCGCCGCCTTCGGCGTCTACAAAGCCAAAGATCAAGGGCCGAACCCGGAGATCGCGCCGATCCCGCTGAGCGACTCCTCGTCGAAGGGGATCACGAACGCGGAGGTCCCGATCCGCCTCACCGCCTCCGACGGCACGGGCCTGAAGCTCGTCGCGCTGAAGGCGGAGGCGGCGGTGGAGGATCCCCTCGCGCTCACGGAGCTCCACCTCACGTTCGAGAACCCCGAGCCCCGCGTCCTCGAGGGCACGTTCCGCATCACGCTGCCGCAGGGCGCCTCGCTGAGCCGCTTCGCGATGAAGGTCGGCGAGACCTGGCAAGAGGGCGAGGTGGTGGAGAAGCAGCAGGCGCGCGCGGCCTACGAAGACTTCCTCCATCGCAAGCAGGACCCCGCGCTCATGGAGCAGGGCGCCGGCAACGAGTTCTCGGCGCGCGTGTTCCCGATCCCCGCGCGCGGCACGAAAGAGATCATCGTCACGTACTCCGAGGCGGTGGAGATCAGCCAGCCGTACGTGCTGCCGCTCCGCGGCCTCCCGCAGCTCGGCAGCCTCGACGTGAGCGTGCACGTCACCGGCAAGACGGCGTCCGCGAACGGCGGCAAGACCGACGCGACCTACGCCATCCACCAGACGAAGTTCACGCCGGCGTCGGACTTCGTGGTCGAGTCGAAGCAGCTCCCGCGCAGCCCCGGCCTCCGCGCCGGGCGGCTCGCGATCACGCGCGTGATCCCGTTCGCGCAGTCGCGGCCCGAGCCGGTCGGCTCCGCGGTCGTGCTCGTCGACACGAGCGCCTCGCGCGGCCTCGGCATCCGCGATCAAGCGAAGGCGGTGCGCGACATGCTCGCGAAGCTCCCGTCGGACACGACCGTGACGGTCGCGTGCTTCGATCAGGAGGTCGTCCCGCTCTACGAGGGCAAGGCGAGCGGCTTCGGCGAGAAGGAGATCAGCACGATCGTCGCGCGCGGCGCGCTCGGCGCCTCCGACTTCGAGAACGCGATCGGCTGGGCGGGAGCGGAGGCGAAGAAGAAGAAGGCGAGCCGGATCGTCTTCGTCACCGACGGCGTCGCGACCGCGGGCGAGACCGACGCGCAGAAGTTGAAGCTCACGGTCGAGGCGCTGCGCGACGCGGGCGTCACGCGCATGGACGCGATCGCGACCGGCGGCATCCGCGACGACGGCTTCCTCCGGACCGTCGTCCGCGGCGTGCTCGATCGCGACGGCGTCGTCCTCGACGGCAAGCTCGGCGCGGACGCGATCGCGCGGCGCCTCGGCGAGGCGACGAGCTCCGGCGTCGCGGTGAACGTCGAGGGCGCGCGGTGGTCGTACCCCGAGAAGCTCGACGGCCTCCAGGCCGGCGACGAGGTCCTCGTCTACGCCGAGCTCGAGGACGACGGGCAGCCGGTGAAGATCAGCGTCGGCGGTCAGCCCTTCAACCCGGACCTCCGCACGATCGAGCGTCCGCTCGTGGAGCGCGCGTGGGCGCAGGCGAAGATCCAGAGCCTCGTCGAGCAGCCGAAGGACAACGCGGCCGCGACGAAGACCGAGATCATCGCGCTCTCGACGCGGCACCGCGTGCTCTCGCCGTACACCGCGCTCCTCGTCCTCGAGAACGACTGGGACTACCGCCGCTTCAACATCGACCGCAACGCGAAGGTCGACATCCTCACCGTCGAGGACGGCAAGGTCGCGGTGACGGAGAGCGGCCGCGTCCGTGAGGACGAGAACAAGAAGCGCTTCGCGCTCGAGAAGTCGAAGGCGAAGGGCGGCGGCGGCGCGGAGGCGAAGGCCGAGAGCGCGCCGGTCGCCGCCGCCGAGCCG